>NZ_JBMDWV010000392.1:0-7380 GCF_048594605.1 Spirosoma sp. | reverse complement strand
TAGGTCAGGGTTGTCGCGTGGGGCAGGAGGTACAACCACCCGGCCTATTCTAATCTGTATTACTGGTACATTTTGTATTACATAAAAAGGCCCGTTGACAGTGAATCGTCAACGGGCCTTTTTTCAGTAAGAGTAGAGTTAGTAGTTAGTAACCAGGATTTTGTTTGAGCGTAGCCTGACCATTGACTTTACTGTTCAGAATTTCCTGTAACGGAATTGGGTAGTATTCATGCTTGCCCTTCACAAACGTAGCACCTTTAAAGTACGTCCGCATATTGGATTCTTTCGTCATGTAAGCATTCAGCGTTTCGGCCGCAATACCCCAGCGAACCAGATCAAAGAAGCGGTGACCTTCCATGCCGAACTCCAGCCGGTTTTCGAACTGAATGGCTTTGCGGGCAGCTTCTTTAGTTGTCCAGGCCTGCGTGTACTGACTGATGGTATAATTGGCTGCTGGTTGACCGTTATCCAGCTTGACGAAACCATCCGGATTCGACGCCCGTTTCCGGATGAGGTTAACGTACTCACGCGCTTTCTCCAGACTTCCAATTTCCATCTCAATTTCAGCCAGCCACAAGTACACATGAGCTAAACGGAGAACGCGGTAATTGTTTGCGTTAAGTCGGTTGTTACTGGCAAACGTGTTGGTGCCCACGTCCGTCCGGTAAAACAGGTGTTTTTTAGGCTCATAGGGGCCCCCATTACCCTGATCGCGTACCCAGGCTTTACCGGGCATCAATCCCCAGTCGAGATACGGAATGCCCCGACGACCAACGGTCCAGTCGAGCCGCGGGTCCAGACGGCCAGCGTAAGGCGTAAAGGGCTGTGTCGATTCCAGGCCCTGATCGTTTGTTACGTCGGTGCTGTTGAACGTATCAATCAGGGGTAAACCATTTGCGTCTGTCTGATAGGCATTCACCAGATTCTGCGAAGGCTGGAAGAAGCCGCAGCAGGTGGTAGGGCCACCATACGGATAGTTTAAAACGGCGCCGTTATTTCCGTTCTCTCCAGTACCATCGTTAACAGAAAACTGGATTTCGAAAATGGATTCAGCATTGTTATTGGTGCTGGCGCGGTGGTTGTCATGGTATCTGTCCATCAGCCGGTATTGACCGCTGGCGACGATAGCTTCCAGCAGCGTTTTTGCTTCAGCCCATTTTTTCTGGAAAATATAAGCCTTGGCCAGCATACCAGCGGCAGCCCATTTGGTTGGCCGTCCTACCTGCGATTGTTTGGCTGGAAGGTTCTCATACGCGAATTTAAAATCGGCTTCAATATTTGGCCAGATGTCTTTGTCATTCGGAACCTTCGTGCTGTTCAGATTGGTGGGGTCGTACGTTTTCTCGTCGATGTACGGTACCATGTTGAACACTTTCTTTGCCTCGAAATGATAGTGACCCCGCAAAAACCGAACCTGTGCCGTAACCTGTAGTTTATCGGCGTCGGACATGTCGGTCGTTTTGGCAAGTGCCTGTAATACGTCGTTCGAACGGGCTACACCATCGTAACAAACCCGCCATTTTCCCCGGAAATAGCCATTGTCTGGCTGGATACTTTTGAATTCAATGTAAGAAATATCCGGTTGGTCGCCCGCCGTTGATCCTTTGTAGGCATCGTCAGCACCAACAGCACCGAATACCCAGTTGTCGGCGGCCGAGTGATACGACGTACCGCCCGATCCCCACCCATCGAGCAGGGAATAAGCACCGATCAGCAAGTAGTTGACGCCCGTAGTAGTATAGAAGTTTTGCGGCCCCAGTACGGCTTTCGGTTGCACATCCAGGAAGCTTTCCTTGCAGGCTGTCAGCGACCCAATCGTCAAAAATGCAGCCCAGATTATTGTTTTTTTCATAATAACAGTTTCGTGAGAAAAATTCAGTTTTCTAGAATGACAGATTCAGACCAACCAGCATTGTTTTTGCCACTGGATACGCCCCTTCGTCAACACCAATATGACGGTCGTTGCCCGTACCGCCTGAGTCGCGCAGGTTGATTTCCGGATCCAGGCCCGAGTAATTCGTAACCGTGAGCAGGTTTTGCCCCTGAATGTAAACCATAGCCGTACTTAAGCCCAGTTTGGACATCAGTGTACGGGGCAGGTTATACGACAACTGAACATTTTTCAAGCGCAGATAGGAACCTGGTTCCAGATAGTATGTTGATGGGTTCGAGCTGATGTTATCGTTCGAACGTAGCTGAGGCAGTTTGGCATCTGTCTTACCTGGGCGCCACGAATCTTCCCACATACGCTGACTACGGATACCACCAAACGTTTGAAAGTCAGTCCAGTAGCGGTTGTAGTTGAAGATCTGGTTGCCATATACACCCTGACCGAACAGCGTCAGGCTAAAGTCTTTGTAGCCAAAATTGAGGTTTAAACCGTACGCCATTTTTGGGTGTGGGTTGCCAATCACCTGCCGGTCGCTGGCATTGATAACACCGTCGCCGTTCAGATCACGGAAGCGGAACTGGCCGGCTCTGTTATTCAGGCCACCGCCAAATTGGACAGCTGCTTTAGACGCTTCTTCGTCGGTCTGAAAAATACCATCAATCACATAGCCAAAGAACGACGAGATCGGGTAACCCTGCTGGGTCACCGTCATAGCCGGAATTCGGGGAGTAAATCCGAAATACTGCGTTGATGGATTGCCGTCTGTTCGAGTCACCAGGTTACGGTACGTTGAAATATTAGCACCGATGCTGTAGGTGAAATCGCCATTGCCGATTTTGCCGTTATGGTTCAGACCTAACTCAAGTCCCCGGTTACGGAACGAAGCAATGTTCTGGAAGGGGTTAGTAGCCTGCCCCTGCGTAAACTGTACTTCAACGGGGAACAGCGCATCGGACGTAACGCGGTTAAACCAGTCGAACGTTACGTCTAACTTGCCTTTGAAGAGGGAGGCATCTACCCCGAAATCGACCGACGTAGTAGTTTCCCATTTTGCATTCGGGTTACCAAACTGCTGAAGTTCATAGCCCTGTAGCGATGACGTACGCGAACCGTTCAAATCGTAGAAGGAAACCGTTGGCCCCGTTCCGAAGATCAGGTATGGATTGTAGTTACCAATTTCCTGGTTCCCTGTCTGCCCGTAAGCTGCGCGTACTTTCAAGTCGTTAATCCAGGCTACTGGTTTCAGGAAATTTTCCTGAGAGATCCGCCAGCCAGCCGAAACAGCCGGGAAGTAAGCTACCCGGTTAGCTTCTGCAAAGCGCGAAGAACGGTCCCGGCGGATGGTTCCGTCGAGCAGGTATTTATCGAAGAAGGAGAAGCTGGCTTTGGCAAATTCAGAGGCCAGTTTCCAGTCAGAACCACCCCCCGTATTGGTTTGCGTACCGGCATTACCAGCGTCCAGATAGCGATTAGACAAATCATCGTTTGCAAAACGGGAACGGTCGGCCCGGAAGAATTCGAAGTTATTTTTGATCGCTTCCGTTCCAAGCAGTACGTTATAACGGATTGACGAACCGATTTCGCCATTATAAGTCAAGGTGTTATACCAGGTCCAGGTATAGCCTATCTCATTACGGGTAAACATCGAGTTGGCCGTAGCGGCTTCCGACGACTCGATGTCGCGTGGCGTATAAGCCCGGATATTATACGTGTTGTAATCGACCCCAAAACTGGTTTTCGCCGTCAGATTTTTTAGGATATCTACTTCCGCGTAGGCGTTTCCAAAAAACCGTAGTTCTTTTCCAATATTGTCTTTGTTCCGGTATAGCAGTGCTACGGGGTTGCGGGCGTTGTCGAGGTCCCCTCCTTTCGTACCGGCGAAATTACCCGCTACGTCGTAAACCGGGATAATAGGCTGAATCCGGTAAGCCATTGAGATCGCGTTGCTTTCGTTGTTGTTGGCCGTAGCACTCTGGGTAGAGTTTGAGCCACCCACGCGTTCACCATAGGCAAACTGTATATTTTCACCGATCCGAACTCGCTTTGTTACGTTAAATTCCGTGTTAGCCCGGATAGAATACCGCTTGTACCACGTGTATTTCATGATCCCGTCCTGGCTGAAATAGTTTGCCGACATAGCGTAACGACCGCCTTCGCCACCACCGGTTACACCAATCTGATGATTCTGGATGGGAGCCGGGGCGAAAATTTCACCAAACCAGTTTGTACCCTGCTTATTTGCTTTGGTAATCAGCCATTTGCTGGAACGGAAAGCCGAATTATCTACGTCGGTCGTGTAATTGGCGAAATTACCGTTGGCATCTTTAGCCAGCCGGGGGTCGCCTTCCATTGCACCATCGGGAAAAATATAATCCGGTATAACGGGCGTAGTGCCGTTGCCAAACTGCGCATGTTTCGGGTTGCCGTTTACCAGGTTACCGGCATTCCGACGAGATTCCCAGATCAGGCTGGCAAAATCCTGCGTGTTTACCAGTTCAGGAAACTTGCCGGGACGGGCAACGCCATAATACGCATCGTAGCTCAGTTTTGGCTTACCTGCTTTCCCTTTTTTGGTCGTGATAATAACCACTCCGTTTCCCGCCCGAGACCCGTAGATCGAGGCCGATGATGCATCTTTCAGCACCTGCAACGATTCAATATCATTCGGGTTCAGTGTATTGAGATTGCCCTTAGTCGGAACGCCGTCAATAACGTAAAGGGGGGAGTTGTCGTTGATCGTACCGAAGCCACGGATACGGACCATCACGCCACCACCCGGTGAGTTGTCATTCCCGACGGTAACCCCCGCTACGCGGCCCTGCAACGCCTGTGCTACGTTGGCTGATGGTACTTTCAGGGCTTCTTTAATATCAACCGTAGCTACAGCACCGGTAATATCGCGTT
Organism: Spirosoma sp.; assembly: GCF_048594605.1. Lineage (GTDB taxonomy): Bacteria > Bacteroidota > Bacteroidia > Cytophagales > Spirosomataceae > Spirosoma. The sequence goes on along the minus strand of NZ_JBMDWV010000392.1, from coordinate 2,585 downwards.
TAGCCTGAGCGCCATAACCCGTTACAACGACTTCGTTCAGGGTTTTAATGTCAGATGCCAGACTGATGTCAATCGTAGTCCGGTTGCCAATTGTAATTTCCTGTGCAACAAAGCCAATAGCCGAAACGGTCAGCGTATTACTTCCTGAAGGGACACTCAGCGAATACTGCCCGTTAGCATCGGTAACCATACCAATTTGGGTACCCTTGATCACTACGTTCGCACCGGGCAAGGGATTGTTGTCGCTGCCATCCGTTACGCGGCCGGTAATTTTGCGATCCTGAGCAAAAGCTCCTACGCACAGAAGCCAGCTTAGTAGCAGCCACGGCAACGTGCGGTACGCTTGTCGTAAAGCGTGTTTCATCATGGATTTAAAAGATTAAGTTAAATTATAGGAATATAGATGGGTACTTATGCCTAAAGTGAAAGCCTCAGTAGTTCTAACTGTATTTTTACTTAAACCGGTGATAAATTGACGTTACTCTATTGATAGATAAGGTTAATATTTTGGAAATGAGTAGGTTAACATAATAAGTATATATTAATAATTATTAAATATTTTTAAGACGATAGGAGTAGGAGGCTAGTAGTATTTGCCTACTTATTGATTTGATCTGGACTTTATTGTATATGCTATGTAGCAAGAAGATTATTAGTCTATTAAAAGACGAAGCCCGGCTTTTATGGACCGGGCTTCGTGGATCAATAAGAATAAAAATAGAAAGTAACGGTAAGGACACTACGTCAACTGTAGTTCGTCGATTACCTTTTGCACTTTGGCTTGTAGTTGAGCATACGTATCATCGAAGGCTTCCTTGCTTTCGAGCGGCTCCCGAACGCTGACATAGAACTTGATTTTCGGTTCAGTACCTGACGGACGAGCGGATACCTTCGTGCCATCTTCTGTAAAGAATTGCAGTACGTTCGAGGATTCGATTCCCATCTTACCCGCTTCGATGGCCGATGTGTTTCCACTCGCATCTGTCCTCCCGAATTCACGGCGAGTAAGGGCTTTATAGTCATCAATACGTATTACTGGTGAACCCGCAATCGATTTTGGCGGATTAGCCCGGAAATCAGCCATCATTTGCTGAATTTCTTCGGCTCCTGCTTTGCCTTTCTTGGTTAATGACACAAGCGCTTCGTAGTAAAAACCATTCTCCTGATACATCGCCATCAGCAGATCGAACAGGCTTTTGCCCTGATCTTTAGCATAGGCCGTCAGTTCGGCAATGATCGCGCAGGAAGCAATGGCGTCTTTGTCGCGAACGAAATCGCCGATGAGGTAACCGTAACTTTCTTCGCCACCACCGATAAATTTCTCTTTGCCTTCCAGCTCGCGGATAACTTCGGCAATGTATTTGAAGCCCGTTAACGTATTGTAACAGGTAACGCCATAGTTTTTACACATCTGATCGATGAGATCAGTTGTTACGATGGTTTTGGCGACAAACTCTTTTCCGGTCAATTTTCCGGCATCTTTCCAGGCATTAAGCAGGTAATAAATAATCAGGCTGGCCATCTGATTGCCATTCAGCAACTCAAACTCGCCATGATGATTACGGGCGCCCGCACCTACGCGGTCGGCGTCGGGGTCGGTGGCCATTACCAGATCCGCATCGATGGATAACGCCAGATCAAGGGCCAATTGCATGGCGGCCCGTTCTTCAGGGTTTGGCGATTTTACGGTTGGGAAATTTCCATCGGGTGTAGCCTGCTGCTCAACGATATGAACATTGTTGAAGCCCAGCGCATCCAGCACACGCGGCACCAGCGTAATACCCGTTCCGTGAATGGGCGTATAAACGATGTTCAGATTGGCCTGCCGTTTGATAACATCGGGATTGACAGCGTTCGACTTAAGGCGCTCGACATAAGGGGCATCAATTTCTTCATCAATAAGCGTAATGCGTTCGGGAATGCCCTCAAATTTGATATCATCGACCGACGTAACCTTATTTACTTCACCAATAATGCCTTTGTCGTGTGGAGATACAACCTGGCCACCGTCGTTCCAGTACACTTTGTAGCCGTTGTATTCGGGCGGGTTGTGCGATGCCGTTACAACAATACCGCTCTGGCAACCCAGCTGACGAATGGCGAACGAAAGCTCGGGTGTTGGGCGAAGGCTGCTGAACAAATACACTTTGATGCCATTGGCCGAAAAAATATCGGCAGCCAGTCGGGCGAATTCCGGACTCATCCGGCGGCTGTCGTGCGCAATCGCTACGCTTACATCCTGTCCGGGGAAAGCCGCGTTAATGTAATTTGAAAGTCCCTGCGTAGCAGCGCCAACCGTGTAGCGGTTCATTCGGTTTGAGCCTACGCCTAAAACACCGCGTAATCCTCCAGTGCCGAATTCAAGGTCACGATAAAAAGAATCTGTCAGTTCGGTAACATTGCCAGAATCGATCAAATGTTGAATGGATTCTTTCGTTGTGGCATCGTAATTACCACTAAGCCATTTGTCGACCCGTTGCTGGGTAGAGGAATCAAGGGCGGTTGTCATGTTCGTTGTACTGGACTGATTTAATTTTAGAGTAAACTAATTGTTTGTGTGCAAAAAAGAATATTATTTTCTGGAA
>NZ_JBMDWV010000391.1:0-9329 GCF_048594605.1 Spirosoma sp. | reverse complement strand
CTTAATTACTCGTCTGATTACGGTTTTCTGAGGGGGATAATTGGCTTCTTTACAGGAACGGTTTGCTATTTTGTTTTTAGCACTTTTTATGAAACAATTAAATCAATAAAAAATACGGTATTTACTGTTGCTGAAATAAGCATACTAATTATTCTTTGCATAATGACGTATTACGGCACTATGCTAAAGGAAATAAGCCTTATTTATGAAGTAGCCTTTTTTACAGCTATATTTATTTTTGCCTTCGAGAAAGGCGTTATTTCTAAATCGCTAAATAAGTCTGTTTTTTTAAATAAGGTTGGTACGTACAGTTATTCCATTTACATGACGCATGCTTTATTAATTAGCCTTTTCAATATTGTTTTCATAAGAATACTAAAGTTCTCTCCTACCTCTTATTCCTATTTATTTATTCTGAATTATTATCTTATTTATAAAGTATCACAATGGACGTATTCGAATATAGAAATGCGGTTTAAAATCAGAAAACGAACTGTAGATCCGGTAACGTATTAAACCAGTACGACACGTAGTGAAACTATAAAAACAAATGCGCTCACGTTACGTGAGCGCATTTGTTTTTATAATCATAAAGTGATGATCATTACTTCGCTTTCAGGTAGGCAAACGGTATAATCATTTCTTCTAACGATACACCCCCATGCTGGAACGTATTCCGGTAATGATTCACGTAATAATTGTAATTATTGGGATAGGCAAAGAAGTAATCTTCCAGCGTGAATACATACGCTGTTGATACGTGCGGTTTTGGCAGGAACAGCCGCTCTGGCTTACGCCCGACGAAAAGATGATCGTCGTCGAAACCAAGGTTTTTCCCCTGCTTATAACGTAGGTTCGTGTTCGTTTCCCGGTAGCCCACAATTTTGGCCGGTTTCTGTACACGAATCATACCATGGTCGGTTGTCACAATTAATCGACCACCTTTAGCCGCGATTTTCTGGACAAATTCCAGCAAAGGCGAATGTAAAAACCACGACCGTGTGATGGAACGATAAGCTGACTCATCTGGAGCCAGTTCCTTAATCATGGCCATATCGGTTCGGGCGTGCGAAAGCATGTCCACGAAGTTGTAGACCACTACGTTCAACTGATTCTGTAACAGATTATTAAAGGAGTCGACCAGCGATTTCCCCTGATTTACGTTCAGGATTTTATGGTACGAAAATTTGATATTCAAACGACTCTGCTCAAGCAACCGACGCAGGAATTCATCTTCGTGGTTGTTCAATCCTTCATCTTCATTATCGTCATTGACCCACAAGTCAGGATGTTTGCGTTCCATCTCGCTGGGCATCATTCCCGAAAAAATGGCATTACGTGCAAAACCCGTTGTTGTTGGCAAAATTGAATAATACGATGATTCTTCTTCAAGAGAAAAATACTCAGCCAGCAGTGGTTCAATCACCTTCCACTGATCGTAACGGAGATTATCAATCAGAATAAAAAAGAGCGGAGCGGAATTGCCACTCTGGTCGAGCAGCGGAAAAACTTTCTTACGCATCAACTGATGCGACATTACCGGGCTCGTCGCTTTTGGCTCGTTTAGCCACTCTTCATAATTGTCCATCACGAATTTGCAGAACTCGGCGTTAGCCTCGCTTTTCTGCATGTTCATCACTTCTGACATACTCTTGTCCTGCGACCCATCCAGCTCTAATTCCCAGTAAATGAGCTTTTTATAAACATCTACCCATTCATCAAAATCCATGCGGTCGTTGTATTGCATGGAGATGTTACGGAAATCCTGCTGGTAGCCAATATTGGTCCGTTCGGTCACGAGCCGCTTATTGTCCAGAATTTTTTTAACCGACAATAGAATTTGATTCGGATTGAGCGGCTTAATGAGGTAGTCGGCGATTTTTGAACCAATGGCTTCTTCCATAATATGCTCCTCCTCACTCTTGGTAATCATGACTACCGGCAAGTTTGGACGCATCTGCTTGATCTGCGAAAGCGTTTCCAGCCCCGTCATACCCGGCATCATTTCATCCAGAAAAACAACGTCATAATTTGTATTTTCGACCTGATCAAGAGCGTCGGCTCCGCTATTGACCGATGTAACATCATAACCTTTGTTTTTCAGGAATAAAATATGGGGTTTCAGGAGATCAATCTCATCGTCAGCCCAGAGTATTGAGTAATTTTGCATACGTTCAGGAGTCGTTTAGTTGAAGTAGCTTTATAATCAGATTCTGCCAATTATAAAACCTACATTCATTCTTTGTTTAACCTCAAACGTTTGCTACTGTTTGGAAAGATCGCTGGAACCGAGATTTTAAGAAGTTTTAAGACTTTCGTCAATCAAGCGTATACTCTTTGTTAACAGACCCTTTTGCCTCCTCAGATCAGGAACCGGCCCCACTGTATCGCTCGAACGCGCTGTTGACCAGGCATTCGTACGCTTAGGCTGACAGAGACAAAACGCTGAAGCGTCCATTCATCACTACGTTATGCGGGCACGCAAATGCATAAGAATACGAAGCTGCATTCTTATTTCACATAAAAACAGGTATATTTTACGTTATTTTTACGACATAAGTCGTATACAACCGGTAAGTAGCTACATACCGACCTGGTGTACGGCTAATGAAACCTATGAAAATACTCTCTATTGGTTCTAGTGCACTGATAATCGTTGCCATCGTATACAATCTGACAGCGCAGGCTCATTCGATTACGCCGAACCGAGCCGTCTATGCAGATTCGGTTGGTGTTGAGAAAAAGAACGGCAAACGCTTCATCTTACACCGTGTTACGGAAGGCCAGACGCTTTATGCCATTGCCCGTCGATACGGTCGTTCGGTAAGTGAAATTCGTTCGGCCAATCCTGACTTGAAGGAATCCGTTCGATATGGGCAAATTGTCAGAATACCGAGTTCTGAAAAGTCTACCAGTCGAAAAGAAGAGAAATTAACGGACTCCCCTCGCAGGAAGGAAAAAGAAGAAAAGCGTGAGGCTAAAAATACTGCCAGGGGCGAAGATCCGGCCAAAGCAGGTATTCACGTTGTCGAAGCAGGGCAAACCCTGTACAGCTTAGCCAGTCGGTACGGTGTTTCTCAATCCGACCTGCGCAAATGGAATAATCTTTCCGGCAATAACGTATTGATTGGCCAGGCGCTTATTGTATCGGAAAAAGCCAACCAGGTCCGAACACCCTCAACGCCTGTACCTGGCGTTTCAACGAAAACGACTGAACCACCAGCCAGAACCGTAATTGTTCATACGACAGAGCCGAAGTCGACAACACCTGCCAATGAGCCGCATGTGGCAGAGCATCGATCCACTACGTCCGCAGAGCCCAAACCAGACCGTCGGCCAGACGATGAGGCCGCTAACCGGCCCCGTACTGATGCAGAGACGGCCAACCGACCCGCTACGCCGGTCGCGGAAACCCGACCTGAAGAAGAAGTGGAATCGCCCCGGCCGGGCAATGATGCCCCTATGCCGACCTTCGGGCGCCGGATTTCGGACAGTGGCGTGGCTGAAGTTATTGAAGGAACCGATGGTTCGGGAAAATATCTTGCCTTACACCGCACCGCTCCCATTGGCACACTGGTGCAGGTACGTAATGAATTTAACAACCAGAGTCTTTGGGTAAAAGTGGTGGGCCGACTCCCCAATACCGGCATCAACGATAAAATCCTTGTTAAGTTATCAACGCAGGCTTTTTCGAAACTTTCACCGCAAGATCGACGTTTTCGAGCAGAGGTAAGTTACATTGTTAAGTAAGGGAAATCGCTCGTGGTAATGAGTGTTTCGATAAGCTTAACCATTTTCTATTAATTATCAATTCATGGAGACAAAAGAAGAACGTATCGCCCGAAGACACCGTGAGCGCGATAAGGAAATGAAATCCTCGCCAGGCTACGTAACGTTCAGTATTATGTTTACGCTCGCGTACCCGTTCATTGCGATCTTTACATTTGTCATGTCCACGCTATTATCCTGTCTGTCTGGTATTTCCCGAGCCATGGCCTGGGTCGTTAGCGGAGGTAGCAGTAAATAATGAACAATTTGCTCTCCATCGAAAAAAAAGAAGATCATTTTTTATCAGATAAGCTCGCTTCCCTAAAAGATTTTTTAGATGCAAAGGCCGATCAGTACAATCGGCCTTCCTTTATTGAGCGCGACCCAATCAGTATTCCGCACCGCTTTACACAAAAACAGGATATCGAAATTATGGGATTCTGGGCCGCAGTACTGGCCTGGGGTCAGCGACCCGTCATTTTAAGGAAAGCGACTGAACTCGTTGAGCTAATGGATGGGGTGCCCTATGACTTTATCCGTAATCACACAGAAAGCGACATAAAGCGTTTTCTCCATTTCAAACACCGCACCTTTAACGCAACGGATGCGCTTTACTTTCTCCATTTCTTTCGGCAGTATTATCAAAAAAATGATTCCCTGGAGGATGCGTTTTTAAATAACCCGGCGGATTTTCCACAGATCGAAACTAAGAACTCTCCAGCTCCATTCTCAACCGTTGAACAGGCTCTGATCGTCTTTCATGACCGCTTCTGCGGCCTCACCGATTTCTTTCCCGAACGTACCCGCAAGCACATTGCTACGCCAGCCCGTAATTCCTCCTGCAAGCGTTTATTGATGTTTCTGCGCTGGATGGTCCGCCAGGATGACCGGGGGGTTGACTTCGGTATCTGGACAAGGTTACGCCCGGCTCAATTAGTCATGCCCATTGATGTGCATGTCAATCGGGTAGCGCGTCAATTAAATCTACTCTCCCGGCCACAGACCGACTGGAAGGCGGCACTGGAATTAACAGCAGCGCTTCGGGTCTTCGATCCGGCCGATCCCGTCCGTTATGATTTTGCCTTATTTGGTCTGGGCGTTGAAGGCGAAATGTAAGCCTTACCCTCATAAGCAAGGGTAGATTCGTAAATTTTACCAAACAATAGCTATCGGGAATGGCTTACTATAGTGTGATGACTTACGTTTATTATGCCATTTCAAATTACTACACAGCCTTTTGGTCCATTGCCGAATGGGGATATTTCTCTGACAGAATACGTACTTGAGCATACAGAATCGGGCGAATTTATTACGGTTGTTCCCGAATTTGGTGGTATTCTCCGACGGTTGGTTTTACGTAAGAGTACCAAACTGTTTGCGTTACTGAAGGCACCCGAAACACCGCAGGCCCTTATGTCTGACGAAAGTTACGCGAGTGCCCTGCTTTATCCGTTTCCAAGTCGTATCCGTCATGGCGTTTACCAGTTCGAGGGCGAAGATTTTGCCTTGAAACTGAACGAAGCCAAACGCGATAACGCTCTGCATGGCTTTGTTCACGGTCGCCCTTTTTCTGTCGTCAGTCAGGACGTAACGGACACCCACGCTCAGTTGACGTTACGTTATGATTATGCTGGTGATACGTTTGGTTACCCCTTCCCTTTTGTCCTGACTGTCACTTACGAGCTTATCCAAGCCAATCTTTTACGCCAGGGTAGTCACTGGGAGGCCGACAAGATGTGTGCGTTACGTATCAGGTATTCAGCCCAGAACATCGGCACAACGCGCTGTCCAGCTGCTTTTGGCTGGCATCCTTACTTTACACTTACCGGTGAACCGATCGATCATTTTTCGCTGTCTCTACCCGGACGCACGCCCATCAAGCTCGATAAGCATATGATTGCTGATGGACGATCCCCATTTGAAGAAGCCAGTGAGTTTAATCTTCACAAAGTTGAACTGGATTCAGCTTTTGAAATTAATCCGACCAGTGAACCGGACGCAAGTGAATCCTACGCCGAAACGATTCTAACCTCACTTAGTACGGGCGTCCGTTTGATCGTAGGTCAGCAGACCGGCGCCGGAAAACTTAATTATCTGGTATGCTACACGCCTACCCGGCGCGACAGCATTGCCATTGAGCCGCTTACGGCCAACGTCAACGCCTTTAACAATGGAGAAGGTTTGACTGTCTTAGAACCCTGGGAGGAACTATCTGGAACAATGTGGGTACGGCTGGATTAACGACAGTCTAAATTGTTCGTTAATTGTCTTCGTTCTGAACGTACTATGTGAAAACCTGCTCATTACAGTTAATGCAGGGATCTGATTCTCAATCGGCTCGATAAACTTCTTGTGCTATTATACAACCAGGCACTACGTCGTTGTTAAGGGTACTGACAATTTGCTACGCTCCATCAATGCACGATGCGAATAACAATCAGACGACTTTTATTGATGCCGTGAGCTGTCGTTGTATTGCCAGAGTACATTGATAATTTTCCAGACGCCATTCAGCTTAACAAGGTGCGTATAATCAATCCATTCATCGGCTATCAGTTTAACTGAAGCTGTCCTGTCAGAAACATCAAGAAATTTAACTTCTTTTCTAGGGGCAGTTGGAAACTGATCGCCTTTTTTATTATAGCTTTCTGCCAGCAGAACCATTGATTCAGTCGTTGTTTCTCGCACGTAGTCTTTGCCTGTTGCCTTATCTTTCCAGAATGTTCGCTTTGTCATTCTAGGGTGTAAAGCGCGTTCCATTTGCGCAGAATTTGGCACATGCTGTGACTCAATATAGTCAAGATTTTTATTGACAATGGTGCTTTTCTAGGTACAAAAATTTTCTCAATGAGGGTAAAGCCTGACTAGTTATTACGTTTCCTGTATTACAAAGAATCACTTAGGAGCCTAAAGCCTTTCAAAGGTGTATAGAGTTCTCTGGTTCTGGCTTACTCAATTTCTTTTCTCAAATTTCTCATTGCATCCATTATTGTTGTGTAGATATAACCTGGCTTCTTATCATGCCAATCTGTATTTACTTCCTGAGTCTCTTTTACATTTTGAGTGGATTCGTTTTTTGCAAACAGCCACCAAATATTTTGCCATGGATCTTTGAACCGTGCGATTTTCTGTCCACCATAAAAGTCGGATACCTCAGTAATGATAACCGCACCATTCTTCTCTGCTTTTTCTAATATCTCCTCGGCATTGTCAACATACACTTGAGGAAACGCGGGCGTAAAAGGCCAATCATCTTTTGAGTCGGCAACGAGAATCATTGAATCCGCAATCTGTATCTCCGCATGGATTAGGGTTCCATCTTTATCTGGTGTTCTCGCCTTTCTATTCTCGTGAGCATCAAAAACGTTTTCAACAAACTTAATAAACGCTGAAGCTCCACCTTTTACTAAAATAAAGAAGTTAACCTTATTATAAGCTGGAGTATTCAATTGGTTCTCAGTTTCTTGTATCATAGTTTATCGATTAAGTTTTACCTCTAAAATATAACTTGTCTTAGCATGGTAATTCTTAATGAACCGTAAGTTAGCAACCAGCACTCAAAACAATTCAATCGATAACCTCTATACTGGCTACCGGGCACTACGTCTGTTCACTAAGAAGTCAACCATATAAGCACTAACTTGACCGGGTCAACTAACTCCTCAATGAACGTAGTGTTAATCTGTATACCCCTGTTTGATTGGACAGCAAAGCCTCCTGTGGGACGAGCGGCCTATCGCCCGAGAAGCCGCCCAAACGGACCGCACACGACTACCTAGTAATTGAGTTTGTAGGTCATAATTTGCAATCCGTGATCATAAACTGTACTGTCAAGCAGTTCTGCCCGATAGTCTTGTTTCGAATCGCCAAAGAGTTTAACTCCTTGCCCTAAAATCAAAGGACTAAGTTTTATCCTCAGAATATCAATTTGTTGATGATCTAAAAGCCAACCTGCCAACTGTCCACCCCCACATAAATATATATCCGATCCTGATTGCCGTTTAATAGTATCGATTTCTTCAAGGCTTACTGGCTTCACCTGCACTTTCTCGTGCTGGCTATTAAAAGTCAGGTTATTAGAGAAGATGTAGTGAGTCATATTCGGGTAGGCAGGCTGACCTGGTTCAATTCCAAATTTATACCCATATTCATAAGTGTTTCTTCCCATAATTACCGTGTCAAAGGAAGCCAGATCGCCCAAATATTTTTCTACTCCGTTTCCTACCCCTACATATCCGCTTACGTCATCATTGGGTCCCGAGATAAATCCATCAATTGAACAAGCAACGTAATAAACGATTCTTCTCATTTTGTTGATTTTTGTGTTTTAACTTTCTCAGTAAAAAAGTTAGATACTCCGTTGTAACCAACTCCCTCAATCTGTTGGAAGCCATTTCAGGAAATACGCCCTGTCTATCGCAACCCGGAAACGAAAGTCTAAAGCTACTCAATAGAACGTTCGACCTGTCGACCGAAGCCCGACGTTGAAGTATTACCTGAACACGTCGCTTAACGACCATGAAGGTTGACCGATGAGAATGCTACGTACCTGAACGACCACATCTTACACCCTTTTTTGGTCGGGCCGCAACTACCGGCGTTTGTCGCAAGTGATCCACCCAACGAGGCAAAAATCGCTCTGTCACGGAAAGAGCAGTCTGTCGATGAGATAACGAAACACACGTTTCTTACACCTGAACCCGCCCGAAGCTGCCCACCTGACTGAAGTGCGGTACAGAGGTAAGCATTTATAATTACGCCACACCAGTGGCATTTTTAGACTTCTTCTTCTGCATTATAATCAAAGTCATTGGGTTTCAAATTTAGGTCTCTGATTTCTTTCACCCAAGCTAACTTTAGGTAGGGCAACGTCGCCTGAATTGAATCATATTTTCTGAATTTTCTCCGCTCTGTAGCGAATAGCCTACTGGTAGTTTTCCGGTCTATTTTATCTTCTTCGCCGGGGTAGAAAGTGTCGTGCAGCATCATGTTCCACGTACCATATGTAGATAACAGCACCAATTCTGCCGGACATTCGAATTCTATCGTTTGTATACCCCCTTGTAGGTCCATGTCACTCAGTAAACATCGTGCATCTACCAACGTAGGTGCTTTTTCATATTTCTCACATGAATGCCATGCCCAAATAGGTGCGCAATCAATACAACTTATGTTGTTTGCAGCCATTTGTTTGGCCATCCATCGGTAAGATTTAGGGAAATAGCTGGTTGGTGAGTATCTGGCCCAACTCGCTTGGAATATCCCTTTAGATTTCAGTTCCTTTATTACGTCGACTGACTGAAATGTCCAGAGCCTGTATGTCTTTTTCGTTTCCAATTTCCTTTTACTAAGCTATAGGGGTTAGTCGTAGAATACATTGGAAACGGAAACCTATCATCCGCTACGTGAGCTGTTTATCTTGCCAACCAAACCATAGAAATGTAAGCCTGACACTACAGTGATGAGCCACATTTCGGAGCCGTGCTGCCTATAGCGGAGAGCCACCACACTGACACAAAATTCTGACTATCAAGGCAATTATCATGTCGCACCGAACCTGC
>NZ_JBMDWV010000390.1:0-33202 GCF_048594605.1 Spirosoma sp. | reverse complement strand
TTTGGCGACTCATAGTGGTAATTTTTGACAACCCCTCGAATCGTTGCTTTGTGTCCCCACAAGTCGACCCGCCTGCCGATGGCTTCCTGGGGATTTGGGATTTCCCATAGACGTAGCGTTTCCTCATTAACAATCAGTTGTCGATCGGTGGTATCCGAAAAACCAGCTCGGGTCGTAGCATCGAAGTTTTTGCCAGCCAGTAATTGCATGCCCATTAAGTTAATAAACGAAGTGTCGATTGGGGTCAGATAATAGTTGTAGTTCGTTTTCTTAATGGCGTCAGACAAATTGATTCCCGTGGTTGTAGCCATCTGAGAAGACTCCAGGCCCGGTACGGAGCCGGAAACGGACACCGATTTTACCTGCGATTGATTGAGCAGCATTTGTCGAAACGCACCATAATCCTGTCGGGCATTTTTTTCCGCCGGAGCTTTCACCACCAGGGTATGATCAATCGTAATTCCTAAGTTCTGCTCCCGCAAAAAGGCCACCTGCTGGTAAACGGCGAACGTTTGTGTCAGCAGAACCAGCGTAATCGTAAACTGGAAAATGACCAGTGACTTACGAAGAACGGTGCCTTTCACTGAATGCGAGAAATTCCCTTTAAGTACCGTAACCGGATCGAATGAAGACAGGACAATGGCCGGATAAAATCCCGACAGAAAACTACTCAATACGAGAAAGGCCACCAGACTTTTCCAGAAAAATACGTCGCCAAATACGTTAAAACCTTCGGGCAAACCGGCTACCTGAACGAACGCAGAACGAAGGCCCGCTACTAACCCCACCGCCAGCGCTCCGGCAACGATATTGATCAGCACCGTTTCCAGAAAAACCTGCGTTCTTATTTGGCCCAGGGTGGAGCCAACAACCTTTCTCATGCCAATTTCACGCGCACGATCGAGGGCTTTGGATGTAGTCAGATTGACGTAGTTGACAAAGGCGCTAACCAGTACCAGAAACGCTACACCCAGCAAAAAATACACCGACCGTGCTTCCCCATTCGGTTCCGCTTCATAGGTTTTATGGGAGTACAGGTGAATATCGCCAATCGTCTGGCCGATTACCCGTTCGCTGATTATTTTCTTCTCGGTGAGCAGTCGATCACTAAAAGCAGCCAGCGATTTAGTAAACCGTTCGTAACTGGTGTTTTGGGCCAGTTGCACATAGGTATACGTATTATTGCTGTTCCAATCTTCTTCTCTTTGGCCAAAGTCCGACCACATCGTCGGGTAGGAGAAAAGCATATCGAATTTCAGATGCGTATTGGCCGGACTGTCGGGCACTACGCCCACGATCTCCAGCAGGATGCTGTTTTCGGGTCGGGAAATTTTCAGGGTTTTACCCAGCACATCCAGCGTCTTGAAGTAAGTCAACGCCATTGTTTTCGTCAGAACAGCCTGCCGGGGTCTTGTAAAAATATTAGTTTGGGTTCCCCGAATAAGGGGGTAGCTGAACATTGAAAAGAACGAAGAATCGACCGCCAGCGCTTTATCGACCAGGTAATACGTATCGCCAATCTGAATCGTCAGGTTTTTGCTGAACGGTTTGGCACGGGTGTAGTTAACGACTTCATTCATTTCCCGTTTGGCTTTGGGCCCAATCGGAGGATACGTTTCCGCATCCTGGTCGTCGACTGTGCTCCCGTTCAAATAGTCCATGGAGAGTCGCACAATCCGATTCATCAAGGGGTTGGTATTCTCATAACTTAACTCGAACCGTACGTACTGAATAATGAGCAACGCTACGGCCAACCCAGCGGCCAACCCTACTACATTGATGAGTGAGAAGATATTATTTCTCCTGAACACTCGTAGTGCAATTTTTATGTAGTTCGTTAGCATAGCGATAGGGGCATGGGGCAGAGGGGTTGGGGTGTAGAGCTGGATTGGGTTTACCATGACGACGGACCGCCCTATGCCCAAACCCCAGCCCTCTGCTATTCGGAACGTAATGATTTTACCGGATTCATGAGTGCAGCTTTGATGCTCTGGAAACTCACCGTCAGCAGCGCAATCACTACGGCCAGCGCACCCGCCAGTATGAGCATCCACCACGTAATATCAATCTTGTAAGCGAACGCCTGTAGCCACTTATTCATGGCGTACCAGGCCATTGGCGTTGCCAGTACAATGGCAATAGCTACCAGTTTGAGAAAATCTTTGGAAAGCATCGCAACAATACTGGTGACGCTGGCACCTAGTACCTTGCGCACACCGATTTCTTTGGTGCGTTGCTCAGCCGTGAACGTAGCCAGACCAAACAGGCCCAGACAGGCGACGAAAATGGTCAGCCCCGCGAAAATGCCCAGAATGCGTCCGGTCTTCTGTTCGGCCAGATACGTATCGTTGAATCGCTTGTCGAGGAACGAATACATAAAGGGTGCGTCGGGAGCAAATTTTTTCCATTCTTTCTCCATCGAGGCCAATAACCCAGACATATCTTTGGTTTTTGCCTTGATAATGACCGTTCCGTTGTTACGTCCGAGGGTCATCACCAGTGGAGAAATCGATTCGTGTAATGACCGGAAATGGAAATCTTTCACCACGCCCACAACTCGATACGTCTTTCTTTTGCCATCGTTCTCTGAGTGTGTAATCGTACGCCCTAAGGCGGTATTGTTCCAGCCGAATGTTTTTACAGCGGTTTCGTTCAAAATCACGCCCGACGAATCAGTACCATACTCTCTGGAGAAATTTCGACCAGCCGATAGCTGCATGCCCAGGGTTGGAATGTATTCGTAATCAACGTCGTAGCGAAGTGTTTTTACCAATTGGCTAGCGTTGGTTTCCGGGTAAACCATAAAGTTGTTACTGTAGCTTGGCCCCGCTGGCAGATAGCCCGACGTGCTGACACTAACAACGCGCGGGTCCTGCAAAATCTGGTTTCGGAAAACCTCTTCTTTTTGGTTAAGCTGCCACGTATCGGACAACACCAGAACCTGCTCTTTGGAATAGCCTAACTTCTTGTTCTGAATGTAACTCAACTGCCGGTAGACAACCGTAGTCCCAATCATCAGAATAATGGAGATAGAAAACTGAACCACTACCAGCCCGCTACGCAGGCTGATACTTTTCCGGTCGCCCGTAAATTTGGTGCTTTTCAATACGGCGATTGGTTTGAAAGACGACAGGAAAAATGCCGGATAGCTTCCGGCCAGAATGCCTACCAGCACACCAAGCAGCAGCAGGCCGGGAAAGAGCCAGACCCTATCGCCAAAATTTAGCGCCAGCGTTTTTCCCGCCAGTTCATTAAAGAGCGGTAACGCCAGGTACACGATGCCGACGGCCAGCACCAGCGCAAGCATAGTCAGCAGCAGCGATTCGATCAGAAACTGATACGTCAGACTTTGCCGCAACGAACCCATCACTTTGCGAATCCCGACTTCCTTCGCTCGTTTCGAAGCTCCAGCCGTACTCAGATTCATGAAGTTAATGCAGGCAATCAGCAACATAAACAGCGCAATAGCTCCGAAAATGTACACGTATTGAACATCGCCGTTAGGCGCCAGTTCTGCCGTTATATTGGAGTGTAAATGGATGTCGGTTAAGGGTTGCAGCCGGAAACTGAGGTCGTTCCCTTTCTGCCGGAACTGGCTCATACTCATTCCAAACGCCTGCTGTATTTGCGGCCCCATGTATTTGTTTACCATCTGTGGCAGTTTGGCTTCCAGTTGTTTGGGGTCATAGCCATCAGGCAGCACCAGATAGGTGTAATAACTTGACGTCATCCAGGAAGGTGATTTCGCATCGGATACGTCTGCCATCGACATAAACATGTCGAAATGAAAATGGGAATTGGTCGGTACTTTGTCAATAAGGCCAGTTATCCGAAACGGCGTATTCCAGCTTTTGATGAGCAAGGATTTACCAATCGGATTTTCGTTGCCAAAAAATTTTCGGGCCATTTCCTGCGTAATAACTGCCGTACCGGGCTGATTCAATGCCGTTTTAGCATCGCCCCGGATAAGCGGCAGGGTGAACACCTGAAAAAAATTGGAATCAACGTAGGCTAGCTGATTATCCCGAAACGTTTTTTCGCCAACCGTAATCGCCGGTGAGCCCGCTGTACGAATCCGGGTCGCTTCTTCCACTTCTGGATAGTCCGTTTTCAGCGTCTGCGCAACCGGCGGCATTATACTGGCTTCGTTGATTTCTCCACCGTTCATAACTCCGTGAAACACAATGCGCACAATCCGGTTAGCTTTGGCATTGTATCGGTCGTAGCTTAGCTCGTCCAGCAGAAATAAGCTGATAAGCAGACACGTAGCCAGACCGAGCGCCAGTCCGACAATGTTGATGGCCGAAAAGGCTTTATTGCGAAGCAGATTCCGCCAGGCGATTTTTATGTAGTTTGTAAGCATAGTGGTAGGGTTATGGGCAGAGGGGTTGGGGTGAAGAACTGGATGGGTTTTACCGCGACGACGGACCGCCCTCTGCTATTCAGAACGTAGTGATTTCACCGGAGTTGTTAACGCGGCTTTGATACTCTGGAAACTCACCGTCAGTAAGGCTATGGCAATGGCTAACGTACCGGCCAGCGCAAATACCCACCATTCAATCGCAATCCTGTACTGAAAATCCTCTAGCCACGACCGCATCAGATACCAGGCGATAGGTGATGCAAGAACAATGGCAACCACCACCAGCTTTAGGAAATCTTTAGAGAGTAGCGAAATAATGCTGAATACCGAAGCGCCCAGCACTTTTCGCACGCCAATCTCTTTCGTGCGCGACTCAGCCGTAAATGCAGCCAGACCAAACAGGCCCAGACAGGCGATGAAAATCGCTAAACCGGCAAAAACCCGGGAAAGCATACCCATCTGATGCTCCGCTTTGTAATAATTGTTAAGGCTTTCATCGTAAAACTGGCCATCAAACGCTACCTCCGGGAAGATTTTTTCGTAAGCAGCTTTAATCCGGTCTACCGTTTGTGGTAAATTCTTTGACTGAATTTTAACCCCACCGCTCCAGTAATATTTGTCGGAAATCATCATTAACATCGGGTTAATGGCTTCACGGGCCGAACTGGTATGGAAATCTTTCACCACGCCCACAATAGGAGCGGGTTCCAGACCGCCCATGCGCAACTTCCGACCGAGGACTGATTCGGGATTTTTAATGCCAAGCTTTTTGAGCAGCGTTTCATTGACCACAAACTTGGTGAGCGTATCATTGATGGCATACGGCGCCCCCGCCAGGAATTTTAGATCATACGTAGCAAAATAGCCACCGTCGGCCATCTTCATCGAAAGCTGGAAATCTTCGTCTTTCGACAGATTGGTAAAGCTGAAATTGCTTTGCCAGTTATTGTCGGACGATGGGTGATCGGATGAAAACGAGACGGCTTTTACGTCAGGGAGTTGCATCAGCTCATTACGGAACGTAGCGTAACGGCTGCGGTATTCGGTATCCATATTCAGCGTCAGTACGCCCTCTTTCGTAAAGCCCAGATCAAGTTTGCTGAGGTAACTCATCTGGCGTAGATTAATAACCGTGCTGATGATCAGTACCAGCGCCGTAGCGAACTGGAAAACAATTAATCCCTGACGTAGCGATACACCCTGCATCCAGCCTTTCGACAGGTTTTTGCGGAATACCTCCAGCGGTGAGAATGAGGATAGAATCAGCGATGGATACAGACCGGACAGCAGCGTTAGGGCAAGCAACAACCCCAGCAGCATAAGGCCCAGACCGGAGTCCAGATAAGTCGATAGATTGGCTGGTACATCAAACACTTTCTCAAGCAGCGGGAGTGCTAAATAGGCTAACGTAACCCCTAGTACCATCGACGTCAGCACAACCAGGAATGTTTCGGTCAGAAACTGAACTACCAACTGAGATTTCTGGCTGCCCAATACTTTCCGAACCCCAACCTCTTTGGCGCGTCGGGTAGCCAGTGCCGAATAAATATTGATGAAATTGATGCAGGCCATAAGCAGAATGAGAATACCTACCGTAGCAATATTCTGGATCCGCTCTCTGGGCACAGTTTTACTTTTAAAATTGCTGAACCGGTCGTCGTAATGCATATCGGCCAGCGGGCTCAGAAAATGCGTTTTCTTATGGTTCGCCTTTCGGGCATCGTAATGTTTATGCGAGAATTTGTCGAGCAATGAATTGGCCGTAGCGACCGAGAACTTTTCGGGCATCAACACAAAAATCTGGTCATTGCTGCTCGTGCTGTTCCAGTTATCGAACGTACCAAAACCAAATAAGTCGGGTTTTGCCCGCTTCGATGCGTACGAAATAACCAGATTCATCGGGAAGTCAGTATTCTTCGGCGCATCTTCCAGTACGCCTACCACCTGCATGGTTGTCTGGTTGTTGATACGTATAAATTTGCCGATGGCCTGCTGATAATCGCTGAAATATTTCGTTGCGTATGTCTTCGACAAAACCGCTACGTTCGGGCGCTCCAGTAACTCGGGACGACCAAGAATCCAGCGGAAATTGAACAGCTTGAAGAAGTCGGGTTCAACCAGCAATCCTTCGTTTTTCTCGATGAATTTCGTTTTCGAGTTGGTTGCCTTTGCATCGGCTCCCAGCACCGTTACCTGCGGGTCGAGCGTACCGAAAACCGGTACAATTTTTTCGAATTGAGGAATATCAGCTTTGAGCGCTGCCGCTACGGGCAATGCACTACCCGGCGTAAATTCATCGCTTCCATTTGAGTAAACTTCGTGCCGGGCCACCCGATAGATTCGATCATATTGCGTGTGGAATTTGTCGAAACTTAGCTCGTAACGTACCACCAGAAAGAGCAGCAGTGCAGCCGCTACGCCCACACTCAGACCGAGTGTGTTCAGCAACGTAAAGGCTCGTTTGCGGACTAGGTTTCGCCAGGCGATTTTAAAGTAGTTTGTTAACATAAGGCATAGACGCAGTGCTTGTAACCCGTGCCGTTATAATTCGACCAAATGACGTACCACGATTTTAAGTTATTGTATTTCAGTGATTTGTATTTATGGCGTAACGCACTTCTGTCCGCAAACGGACGTAAGACGGCCAGTTGCGGACAGAAGTACAATTGTTGGCAAAGGGCGTGAAGCATTGGGCATAGGATGCCCCCTTCACCCCAACCCCCATGCTCTCTGCTATTCGGAACGTAGTGATTTCACCGGATTCATGAGCGCAGCTCTGATACTTTGGAAGCTGACGGTCAAAAAAGCGATGCCAATGGCACAGACAGCCGCCAGCACGAAGATCCACCAGCCCATATCGATTTTGTAAGCGAACTCACGGAGCCACTGATTGGCCATGTACCAGGCAATGGGCGACGCAATCGCAATGGACACGATAACCAGTTTCAGAAAATCTTTCGAGAGTAGAGCCACAATACCCGAAACGGACGCGCCGAGCACTTTACGGATACCGATTTCTTTCGTGCGTTGGGCAATGGTGTACGACGATAAGCCAAATAAGCCCAGCGAGGCAATCAGGACAGCCAGCAGCGAGAAGAAACTGGTGATTTTACCGAAAATCTGATCATCATGGTATTGCCGGTTAAACTGCTCATCCATAAAGAAATACGAGAAGTTGTTGCCCGGAAAAAATGTCTGGTACCGTTGTTTGATCAGATCAATCGTCTGGTTCAGATCATTGGTGGCAACTTTCAGGGAATAATAGCCGCCGTTGGTATAAAACGGCTGGAAAATAATCGGCTCAATCGAGTGACGTAACGACTGCTGATGAAAATCGCTGACGACACCTACAATTTCCCAGTCCCGACCAAATAATTTGACTTTTTCTCCGACCGCCGACGTAGCATTCTTAATGCCCAGCAGTTCGGCTGCCGATCGGTTGAGGATCATGTTGGTTACTTTGGCAGGGTTTGCGTTCGAATCCGTTACACGAAAATCCCGACCGGCCAGCAGGTTAATTTTGTACGTACTGAAAAAGTCGAAATCTACACCCATACGACTAATCGTTACGCCCTTTTCAGCGTTAGAGCCAGTTCGCTTGACGTTAAACGTACGCGGCAGCCGGTCTCCAAACAGGTTGACGGATGCTGCGGCTGCTTTAACGGAGGGATAGTGCCGGAGATCGTTTTTGAAACTGTTGATACGGTCAATCGATGTTGAATCCCAGCGAGTCATGTCGGGGCCAGTAACCACCAGCATCTGCTCCATGTTGAAGCCCAGGTTTTGGTTGCGCATAAAGTTGATTTGCCGGAACACAACGAACGTACCGATAATGAGCACAACTGATGCGGTATACTGAAACACCACCAGCGATTTCCGGACCCAGGCGCCCGAACCCGATCGTTTGAAACTCCCTTTCAGAACGCTGATTGGCTGGAAGGCAGAAATAGCGAAGGCTGGGTAGTAGCCGGACAAAAACATCCCTAGGCAAAATATTCCGGCTAACGTAATGGCCATCAGGCTGCCGCCGTAACCCGTGCCGATCAGCAACGAAAGCGAAAGAGGACGTCCAATGAGTTCGTTTAGAAGCGGTTGCAGGGATACGGTCAGCATCAGCGCCAGGGCCAGCGCCAGCAGATTTAACAACACCGACTCTGACAGGAACTGGAAAATAAGCTGGTTTCCAGTTGCGCCCGCTACTTTGCGAACGCCCACTTCTTTCGCGCGTTCCAGCGATCGGGACGTAGCGAGATTGATGTAATTGATCCAGGCAATGAGCAGAATGAAAGCCGCAATAATCAACATTGTCCAGACGGCTTTCCCGTTGTTGACAACGCCGATTTCGTACTCATAATCGGAATACAAATGGGCCTTACGTAACGGCTGGAGATAGAATTTTTCGACGCTGCCCGAAACTTTGTCGCCTTTGAAATAGCGTTCGCTGAAAGCCGGAAATTTTCGCTCCAGAGCCACCGCATCCGCAGTTGGTTTGAGCTTCAGGTAATGCCACATATCGGAGCCGTCCCAACTCGTTTTTACCCAGTCACCCCAGGTTCTGACCAGCGTTTCGTAGGAAATCAGCGCGCCAAATTGCAGATGCGACGTAGCAGGAACATCTTTGATGATCCCCGTGATCTGGTAAGGAACGCTATCCAAATCTACAAAGAGCGCTTTACCGATCAGCTTGGCGTAATCGGCTGGCTGAACGCCAAAAATACGTTTTGCATTGCTTTCTGTCAGCACCAGGCTGTTCGGGGCTTTCAGGGCCGTTTTGGGATCGCCGGCCAGCATCGGGAACGTGAAAAATGTCAGGAAATGGTCATCGGCAAATAGGGTATTTTCTTCCGGGTAAAGCGCCTTCTCCCGACGCAATTTGATACGTCCACTTCCCACGATGGTCGTATAAGCGTCAATCTCATCGTAATCCTTCGCCATTGTTTTGCCAATGGTCGGATACGTAATGGTGCCATGCTGAACAAGTTTTCCCTGCTGGAAACGGTCGTTCGTAACGCGGTAAATTCGGTTAAAGTCCTGTTGAAACCGGTCGAAGCTCAGTTCAAAACTAACGTATTCTAAAATCATCAGGCAGGCGGTAATTCCCACGACTAGCCCCACCAGATTAACAGCCGAAAAAACCTTGTTTTTCCATAGATTACGTACCGCGATTTTAAGGTAATTACGCAACATTGTCGTTTGAATTATTTCCCACTTTTAGGTAAGCCGATTTCTTTCTCAACGCCTTCAATGATACGTTGCCGTTCCTGCTGCGACTTGCCACGGGCGTTGATGGTCCGTTCGTACGTAGTGTCCTCGCCATCTTTCTCGAATCGATAGCGTAAATACAGTTTTCCGGAATCTGAATCGTACGTCACTTCTTTGGTGAATGGGTGCTCACCACCTACAGCGGTAGTCTGGACGCTGCCATTCGTTGCGACAACCGTTGGGCTATCGCTGCCTACTATCGTTATCGATTCACTGCTATCAAAACGAGGAGGTTTTGGCGCTTTCGGTGCCTTTGGTGCTCTCGGCGCTACAGGAGCAACTGGCTCATCGATGGTGGCACTAACGGGTTGGGGGGGCTCCGGCGGCTCGGGTGTTTGGATATTCAGTGAGTCCAGAATGCGTTCGCGCAGGGCATTTCGTTGATCCAAAGTCATACCCGATACGTCGATACTACGGTCGTAATGAATCGATTTTCCATCGACCGTACCGTGTACGCGGATTGACAGATTTTTTTCGTCGTCGTTGATGTAACTGTTGATCGACGAATGTTTTTGCGCGAATGCCAATGAGCCGGTCAGCGCAAGAATTGTGGTAAGGAGTGTTTTCATGGGTTTTGTGTTTTTGCGTGGGTTTGGGATGACATACATTTGCCTTTACTCCCAGGCCCTCTGCCCTAAGCTACTCAGATCGTAACGATTTGACCGGGTTCATCAGGGCGGCTCTGATACTCTGGAAACTGACTGTAATAAAGGCAATGGCTGTTGCCAGAAGGCCAGCCACAACGAAGATCCACCAGGGAATGGTAATCTTGTAGGCAAAATTCTGTAGCCATTTGTTCATCGCCCACCAGGCTATCGGTGAGGCAATCAGGATAGCGATAACCACCAGTCTTAAAAAGTCTTTGGACAGCAGCAAGACGATGTTCATGACCGATGCGCCCAGCACTTTCCGTACGCCAATCTCTTTGGTACGTTGTTGAGCCGCAAAAGCCGCCAGTCCAAACAGACCCAGACACGAAATCAGAATGGAAATGGCTGTGAAGTAACTGACAATGCGCGACGTGCGGGCTTCGGCTTCGTAATTCTTCTGGAAATCTTCGTTCAGGAAGGTGTATGAAAACGGTTCGTCGGGGCGTAACGCTTTCCATTTCTGTTCCATAAAATTCAATACGTTCGCCATGTTGTCCGTATTGACGTGCACAATGATATAATTGTAATCAGGCTGGCTGTTCAGCAGAAACGTGAACGGTTCGATGGTCTGATGCAGGTTTTCGTAGTGGAAATCTTTCAGTACGCCCACAATTTCGAAATGGAGCGTTGTCCCCTGCCAGTCGAAATTAAGTTTCTGCCCAATAGCCTTGTTAACCGGAATCTGAAATTTACGTAAGGTGGCTTCATTGACCACGAGCCGATTGTTCGTATCGCCCGGAAACTGGCGGGAAAACATACGGCCCGTAACCAGTTTAAAGCCCATTGTTTGCAGATAGTCGTAATCAACCCGATTGGTTTTAACACTCTGACCGTTCAGCGCACTCTGTTCGGGCTTATACAGGAGAAAATCAGTTGCGTTATTAATGCCGGGATAATACTGAGTTCCGGCGGCACCTACTATCTGATTGTTCTGTAAAATTTCGCTTCGAAACGTAGTATAAATGCCATGAGCTTCCTTACTGCTAAGCGGGACAGCAATCTGCTGATCCTGCGTAAATCCCAGCGATTTGTTCCGCAAAAAGCGCATCTGTTCCTGAATGACGAACGTAGCAAGTACCAGTCCAACCGAAATCACAAACTGAAACACCACCAGCCCCCGACGTAGCGCAACGGCCGATAAGTTGTTGACAAATTTGCCTTTCAGCACCTGCGCCGGGTTGAACAGCGAGAGATAAAAAGCCGGGTAACTACCCGCTAGTAAACCGGTTAGCAACGCCAGCCCAAGAAACGCCATTGCAATACGTGGGTCGAATAGTTCGGATGCCTGCAAAGCTTTGGCTGTTAGTTGATTAAAGACGGGTAACAGCATCACAACCAGGCCAAGGGCAATAGCCAGCGCCAGGAACGACAGAACGATCGACTCACCCAGAAACTGTCCAATCAGCGAACCGCGTTCTGCACCCATCACTTTCCGAACGCCAACTTCTGCCGCCCGTTTGGCCGAACGGGCCGTACTCAGATTCATAAAATTGATGCAGGCAATTAATAAGGTAAACAGAGCAATCGACGCCAGAATGTACAGATACGTAGTGCTGTTGGTGGGCGTGACGACGCTTCCCAGCTCATCGAAAAGGTGTAGGTCCGGCACCGGAACCAGAAACAATTTTTTGTCGAAACCCACATTCTTCAAATCGTTGCTGGCGTACTTATTCATAAAGGCCGGAAACTTCTGCTGCAACTGATCCACACTCGAACCCGGTTTCAGTTTCAGATACGTAACGAACATATTGTTGCAACAAAAATCCAGTTTGGATTCGCGCAGAAAACCGCCAACCCAGCCCGCAGACATGGGCAGAAAAAATCGGGCGTCGATGTGCGAACGGGCACTTTCATCGCGATAAACACCCGTTACTTTGAAGTCTTCGCTATTGCCCGACGTACCACCGATACGTATCAGTTTGTTCAGCGCCGACGTAGTACCAAACAGTTTGTGGGCAATTTCTTCCGACAGCACTATGGAATTTCGATCGGCCAGCGCGGTACGTGGATTGCCTTCCGTGAATTGGTACGAAAACAAATCGAAAAAAGTAGAATCGACCTGATAGCCTTTCGTTTCGTAAAACGATTTAACCGCTTTGCCGCCTTCGCGCACCTGTAGTAATGCTTTGTCGTCAATGATATTGATCCATAAACGGGCTACCTGTTCAATTTCCGGAAACTCCGACTTCAGCGCAAACGCATACGGGGCTGATGCTGTCGAATTCTTGTCGCTTTCGGCTCCCTTGTTTCCCCGGCCAATGATTGTTTCCTGAGCCATAAGATACAACCGACTGGCGTGTTGCTGATGCTTATCGTACGACAATTCACTACGTATGTACAGCAGGAGCAACATGCAGCAAGTCATCCCAACCGACAGGCCGAAGATGTTGATGGCCGAAAACGACTTACTACGCAGCAGATTACGGACGGCGATTTTGAGATAGTTTGTGAGCATGGGGCATAGGGGTTTGGGTATAGGGCGTGGAGTTCGGGGTGAAGGGATAGCATTAAGTTTCCCGTGACGACGGACCGCCCTATTCCCCGAGCCCAATGCCCTCTGCTATTCACTACGTAAACTCTTCACCGGATTCATGAGCGCGGCTTTTATGCTTTGAAAACTCACCGTTATAGCCGCTACCAGCACAGTTGCCAGAATCGCAATGGCAAAAATACCAGAACCAAAATCGATTTTATATTCAAAGCCCTGTAACCATTTGTTCATAATCCACCAGGCTACGGGTGCTGCCACAACAAAAGCAATGACAATCAACTGAGCGAACTCCTTGCCAAAGAGCCATACAATACTTCCGACGCTGGCGCCCAACACTTTCCGAACCCCAATTTCTTTCGTCTTCTGCGTGGCCATAAACAGCACCAGACCATACAACCCCAGGCAGCCGATCAGCATGGCAATACCCGCAAAAAAGTTGATCAGTTTCGACATTGTCTGTTCCTGGCGGTAGCTGCGTTCGATCTGAACGTCGACAAACTGATGGGTGAAATAACTATCCGGATAAACTTGGTTGTAGAACTTCTCCAGCTGGCTGATGGCCCGCTGAAAATTACCCGAATGAAGCTGCACATTAGCCGCGTAATACCGGTTCGCCCTTGTTGTCAGGAAGAGCGGACTAATGGCTGTTTTGAGTACCTCCTGGTTGAAATCTTTGACAACGCCGATTATTTCCAGCTTTTTCCCGTCAACATGTAAGAGTTTGCCTAACACCTGATTCGGATTACTTAGCCCTAGTTTGCGGACGAACATTTCGTTGACCAGTGTTTCGCGGGACGTATCGGCCGGGTAGAGGTTTCGGCCAGCCACAACCTTAAGGCCGTATAAATCGAGGTAATTGGCATCGATGTATTTTCGCTGAATACTGAAATCTTCGTTTTTCGGCCGATTGTCATATTTCAGACCAGTTGAGCTTGTCCAGCCTGACTGTGGGGCACCACTCATGGAGTAGCTGAACTTCTCAACGTCGGGAACGCTGGTGGCCAGGTTACGGAACGTACTCAGTTTCGTTACGTCCTGAACAGGCACAGAAGGCAACTGAATGGTCAGAATGGCGTTTTTTCGGAAACCTAAATCTTTAGTTTGCACAAATGTCAATTGGCTCGTAACGACGATCAGACCGATAATCAGTATTTGCGAGATAGCGAATTGCGTAATGACCAGGCCCCGGCGTACTGAAAAGCCGCCCACTTGTTGCGAGGTTATTTTGCCCGTCAGCGCCATCACCGGTCGAAAACCTGCCAGCACCAGAGCCGGATAAATACCCGATAGGGCAATGACTCCAACAACCAGCAGAACCAGCCAGCCAATAACGGATGGCGTAAAATAGAAGGTGAACTTGAACGCACCTGATAAATTTTCCTGAATGAGGTCTTGCCCAATCTGAAAAAGTCCGATAGCAATTGCCGTTGCCACAAGGGTGATCAGGGCGGTTTCGCCCATGAACTGCCAGAACAACTGAGGTCGCGTGCTGCCCATCACTTTCCGAACACCTACCTCCCGCGACCGTGTAAGCGCCTGCGCCGTCGCCAGATTCACAAAATTGATGCTGGCCGTGATGATCAGAAAAACACCGATGATGAACAGCGATAAAATCAGTCCTTTACTAACACCGCCATGATCGGTCGAGAAATGAATGGCGCTCAGCGGCTGCATCGGGAACCGGGTGTCTTTAACCCCGGTCGGCTTATTTTTCCTGACAAACGCCAGCATCTGCCGGTCCCAGTCGGCCTGCGTAAACCGCTCGTTCAGCGTTACGTAGCACTGCGTACTACTGTTCGTATCATCGAACCCGTTATCATCGCTTCCCCGATATTCTTTAAGACTAGCCCACGACGGCATAATCGAATAGGGGAAATCGGTATTGTCTTGATAATCAGAGAAAATGCCAACAATGCGTAGGTTCAGACGGCCGTCGAGTTTGACGGTTTTACCGATCACGTTTGTGGTCGTGCCAAAGTATTTCTGGGCACTTTTAGCGCTGAGTACCGCCGTATTCGGCTGAGTCAGATCGGCCGGGCCGCCCGCTACCCACTCGTAGTCGAAGATGCGGAAATAAGTCGGCTCAACAAAGGCGCCTATCCCGTCCGTTTCTTTGAATTTTTTGTCGGGACCCTTCGCCATCGGAATCACTACGGTAGGTTCCTCTTCCTGATCAATCATCGCTACATTTTCAATTTCCGGATGATCGTTACGTAGTGTTTTCCCGAATACATAGGGAACGCCGGGCGTATGGAATTCCCCCGCAGGTGAGAAGAATGTTGTGGTTATCCGGTAAATACGGTCATATTTCTGGTGATGCCGGTCGATGCGATAATGGTAGCGAACCAGGGCAAAAATCAGCATGGCGCTGCCAATGCCGAGTGCAAGTCCCGTTACGTTGATCAACGCGTACGACCGGTTTTTAACTAAATTCCGCCAGGCGATTTTAAGATAGTTTGTGAGCATAGGGCATGGGGTTTGGAATGAAGGGCTGAATTGGGTTTACCATGACGACGACGGACCGCCCTCTGCCTAAACCCTATGCCCTCTGCTATTCACTACGTAGTGATTTAATCGGATTCGTCAGCGCGGCTTTTATGCTCTGAAAACTCACCGTTAAGAGGGCAATGAGGACCGTCAGGCCACCGGCGAGCAGGAACACCCACCAATGGATGTCAGTACGATAAGCGAAATCACTTAACCAGGTACTCATTGCGTACCAGGCAATGGGCGAGGCAATAATCAGCGCCACAATAACCAGTTTCATGAAGTCTTTTGAGAACAGCGCCACTAAACTCGCTTCGGATGCGCCCAGCACCTTCCGGATACCGATTTCTTTGGTACGTTGCTCGGCCATGAACATCGATAGACCGAACAGGCCCAGGCACGAAATCAGAATAGCAACGCCCGCAAAGATACTAAACAGCGTCTGTTGCGTTTGTTCGCGGGCGTAGAGCCGATCGAAACGTTCGTCCAGAAATTGGTAGTCAAATGGCTGTTGCGGGAAATACTGTTTGTAAACAGATTCGACCCGCTTGATGGCCTCTGAAACAGTACCATTGAGCGGTATCGACAGCCAGTTAAGCTGAGCAGGTTCAGGGCGTAGAATCATCGCCATTGCCGCCATATCCTGATGAAGCGACTCAAAGTGAAAGTCTTTCGTTACGCCGATAATCTGACCTTTGGCAGGACCATAATTGAACGGTTTACCAATGGCCTGTTCGGGTGTCCAGCCCAATTGCCGCACGGCCGTTTCGTTCAGCACCACCATTGACGTATCGGTCGAATAAGCACGGGAGAAATTGCGTCCGGCAGCCATACCGATCTGATAAGCCGGAATGAAATTATAATCGACACTCAATCCCCGCAGGTTAATTTTGACCGGAGCCATCGTATCGCCTTTCATGGCCATTGCGCCATAAGAGTCGAGCAGACGGCCCGACGGAATCCGCGACGAGCGCCCCATGTCGCGCACAACACCCGTTTGCACCAGTTGCTGCCTGAGCGTTTCGTAGTTGGTGGTCGAATCGCCGACATCGCGTAAAAGAAGAACCTGGTCTTTGGCATAACCCAGCCGATAATCCTGAATGTATTTCATCTGATTATAGACCACAGCGGTGCTGATAATGAGCACAATGGCTATGGAGAACTGCGTAACAACCAGCACTTGCCGAAGTTTGCCCGTACGCATGGTCGATGCAATTTTGCCTTTCAATACACCCAGCGGCTGAAACGACGTCAGGAAGAAAGCCGGATAGCTGCCGGCTACCAGACCGGTTAGTAACGTAATGCCAATGAGAACGCCCAGAAAAACCGGATCGAGCAATTGCTGAAAAGAGAGTTGTTTCTGGGTAAAATCGTTTAGCGCGGGCAGGCAGAGCATCACCAGGACGATAGCAATACTCAATGCCAGCATAACCAGCACAATGGATTCGCTCAAAAACTGACCAATAAGTTGAGTGCGTAAGGCCCCTACAACCTTACGCATCCCAACCTCTTTGGCCCGCCCCGCCGAACGGGCTGTTGCCAGATTCATGTAGTTGATGCAGGCAATCAACAAAATGAACAAACCAATGGCCGAAAACAGATAGATGTACGTAATATCGCTCGTTGGCTCAATCTCCGAATCAGTGTGTGAACGCAGGTGAATGCTTGTCAGCGGTTGAAGATTTAACACCGACCACTTTGATGGATTCGATCCTTCTTCTGCCGGAACATGTTTATCCTGAAAGGCCGGAAAAGCCGCTTCAATACGTTGTGGGTCAACCGGTCCGCCGTCGCGGTTTGGCTTGAGTAGTATATAGGTATTAAATGAGTTATTGCTCCAGTTTGATCGTAAACCTTCGGCGCCATAAACTCGATTATCGTTGAACGTAGTGAACGAGGCCAGAAAGCTAGGGTGAAAATGCGACTGTGCGGGCAGCGGCTCGAAGACGCCCGTAACGATAAAATCAAATTGATTGTTGAATCGAACCGTTTTTCCAACGGGGTTTTCTTTTCCGAAGTACTTCTCCGCCATTGGTCGGGAGAACATAATCGAAAACGGATTTTCTAAAGCATGATCGGGGTTGCCGCTGATCAGATTAAAATCAAATACTTTAAACAGGTTGGCTTCGGCAAAAAAGATATTTTTTTCGTTGAACGAATGTTCGCCGTAACGGATCAGGCCATTGTTATCGATGGTACGTACCACCTGTTCAGCTTCCGAAAAATCCTGTTTTATAAGCGGACCGAACGGGGGAGCTAACTGCGCCAGACGTAGCGAAGGTACGCCTTCCGACGAGAGGAATGTCCGGCTGACGCGATAGATGCGGTCGGCATGTGTATTGTAGCGGTCGTAGCTTAGTTCATCCCGAACGTAAAGCGCAATCAGCAGAAAACAGGCCAGCCCGACAGCCACACCCGTAATGTTTATGAAACTGAACGTTTTGTATCTCCGCAGGTTGCGAAAAGCAATCAGCAAATAGTTACGTATCATAACTGACAGTGAATTTGGCGCCACATATAGTTGCCCAAATGCTGTACCAGAAATTTAAACTACTGATTTTCAATAAGTTTATTGGTTGCCTATAAAAAGAATGTCCGCAAACGGACGCTAGTCGTACAGATGCGGACAGAGGAGAGGAGCGGGAGCAGAGCGCGTAGAATGACCTACGGGATTAGGATTATTAGCTACGTTAAATGATGTTAATAAATATTATTTTTAGTTACTTATGGCGTGCTTTGCTATTAGCAGTAGGTTATACCCGTTTACAAGTTAACCAAGTATGAAACACGCTTTCGCTTTTCTTTTTCTGTATTTACCCTTGGTTGGGGTGGCTCAAACGCTCACGATTGAAAGCCCTGCCAGACCACGTAATACCGTTTATCTGGAAGTTCTGGGTTCGGGTGGTGCTTACTCCCTTAACTACGAGCGTTTCCTGTTTTTAAGGCAGAAACAAGCCTATGGATTTCGAGTAGGTAGTTCCTATTTTGGAGGCCAAAAGGCAATAGCTCTTATTGGCGAACTGTTCGCACTGGCAGGAAAGGGCAATCACCATGGCGATTTTGGGATCGGGTTAACCAGGGTTAATCAACAAAGTTTTGGCTTTTATGCTTCCGGCTCTACAGCAAGATACACTACGCTATACGCGGTTCCTCGTGTAGGTTATCGGTACCAAAAACCAACCGGGGGCTTAATGGTACGTGTTGGTTTTACACCATTCATTAAAATGACCAAAAGAGTTGATAGCACTAGCCATATTAGTTCCTGGTTTGGCCTTTCCATTGGCTATAATTTCTGAGCAGATTGGCACTATTCGTATACAACTTGATAGCGTTGACAGGTATTAAACTTTTTGCAAACCGCCGTTCAAACTGTGACTTGTGGCTTTTGTAAGCGTTTGAAGTAGATAATTTAAACTGAATGTAACTTATTGATATACAATGTATTACGATTGAGTTGAGTATTACGTCCTGGTTTTCTTTTAGCTCACATTCTGGTTGATTGGCAGGTTGAATCGTTTGGGCCATTGTCGGTTTGTATGGTAGAAAATAATTCCCTATGTGTTTATCAATAAGCCATTTAATGGGTTTTCTATGAAAGCACACATACAAACTCAGGCCAATCTGGATCTACTATACTGGCCGCAGTTACAGGGCAGGAATGAGTTGGGTTTAAAAAAGCTGATTGAGCGCTATTTTAATGCTTTACAAAACTATGGCTACAAATTCGTTCGGGACGAAGATTTCGTGAAAGACTGCGTCCAGGAGTTTTTATCGAAATCTGGAGCCGTCGGACACGTATCAGTACGCCGGAAAGTGTGCGGGCTTATCTACTGGGTTCCGTGCGGAAACGCGTGTTACGGGAGGGGTTTCGGCAACGTAGCAATCGGGACGAAGAAGCCACCGATTTCGAAAACGATCTAACCTTTGTGGAGTTCTCTCCCGAATGGTCGGTAATTGAGCAGGAAAGTCTGGCTGAGACGACCCAGCGTATTTCGGATTCATTAAATCAATTGCCAATACGGCAGCGCGAGGTCATTTATCTGCGTTATTATCAGAATCTTAACCGGGACGAAATCGCTGAAATTATGAGTTTCAATCCACAATCGGTGTCCAATTTGTTACAATCGGCCTTTAAAACATTTCGGGAGAATTGGGTGGCTGCTCTGCTGCTGACAAACTGGCTGGGCGATGTGACGTTCTGAAAAATATACCGGTCTTTCGCCAATGGAACTGGAAAATATGTTTGCCAGCATCGTTCACGAGAGCCAGCCTGCTGTGATTCCCTTCTGGCGGAGACCGGCTATGTGCGTAGCCGCTACAATTTTGCTGATTCTGGGCGGGGGTTATTTTGCCTTTTTCCACCTGCAAAAGTCAAATTCTGAGAAGATTAGTCTTCGGAAAAATACTTTATTGAGAGAAATGAGCCCGGTACTGGCTACAGATTATACCGAAATTACTAACGAAAACGCCCAGCCTCGAACCTTCCTGTCGCAGGACAGTATTTGAAAATAGCCGTCGCTTTGATCTGTTGCGCACCGGACGTTTGATCAAGGCCGTGAAAGCAGAGACGAGTTTCGCCCGAAACCCGACTATTCAACCGTTCCATATTCTGCTGCCGATTCCGCAGAATGATCTGGATGCCAACCCGAACCTGACACAAAACCCTGGTTATTAATCATTCGTTAACCCGCTTCCTCAAAGCGTAGATTTTTAGGGAGCTCAACATTCAGAATTATGACAACTCGCAGAGATTTTCTTAAACACACGCCCTCCCTGATTGCCCTGCTGTCAGGCCTTCCTTCTTTAGCACAATCAGCCACAGACGGTCTGGTCGCCAAAAAATCGATCATACTACGTTCCTCCTGGCAGACGGTCAACATCGGAGATATTGGGCATACGCCCGGCGTACTGACTTTGCTGGAAAAATACCTTCCCGACGTAGAGGTTCGCTTATGGCCGTCCAGTGTCGATAATGGCGTGGATGAACTGCTACGTCGGCGATTCCCGAAAGTGCCAATTATTAAAACACCGGAAGAGATTGCGCTGGCCTTTAAAGAATGTGCGTTTCTTCTCCACGGATCGGGGCCATCACTGGTTGCTACCGGCAGTGTTGTTCAATGGGATAAAGAAACGGGCAAACCGTTTGGCGTGTATGGCATTACGTTTCCGGGTGTTTACAGTCCTGATCCGAAAGCCATGGTGACGCCCAACCCGCAAGCTGTCGAAATGCTGAACAAAGCAAAATTTGCCTTGTTTCGGGATTCTCCTTCGATGGATTTTGCTAAAAAGAACGGCGTTCACAACCCGATCATGGAGTTCTGTCCTGATGGAGCGTTTGCTGTGGATTTGCGGAACGACCAGGCAGCCACTACGTTCATGAAGGAACACGGCCTGGAAGAAGGAAAATTTATGTGCGTCATTCCGCGTAACCGTTTTACACCGTACTGGGAAATTCCGGCTAAAAAAACGGCCTTCGACGAAAAGCGGGATACCCGTAACAAGGAAATGCGCGAACATGACAATGCACCCCTTCGGGAAGCTATTATCGCTGTTGTTCGACAGACAAATATGAAAATTCTGATTTGTCCCGAAGATGAAACGCAGGTGAAGCTAGGCAAGGAAATCCTGCTGGATAAATTGCCCGACGATGTCAAGTCCAAAGTGATCTGGCGTGACAAATACTGGCTGACCGACGAGGCCGTTAGTACCTACATCCGATCGGCGGGTATGTTTGGTTTAGAAATGCATTCGCCCATTATGTGCATCGGTAACGGGATTCCAGCCATCGTTGGCCGATTTGCCGAACAAACCAGTAAAGGGTTTATGTGGCGGGATATCGGCCTGGGCGACTGGCTTTTCGACATGGATAACGAACAGGATATTGCCCGTTATGCACCGGCGGTATTAGCGATGGCAAAAGACCCAAAAGCAGCCAAAGCCAAAGCGGCCAAAGCCCGGAAATTTGTGGAACAACGCCAGCGTGAAACGATGGACTTAGTCAAAAAGAACGTAACCGCCGTTTGATTCGTAGTAAACCTGCGAATACCGGAAACGGGTTCATTCATCCTTCGGAGCAGGCTATGGCCCGGCTGATAATGTACTACGTTCAGTACGATCATCAACGGCCTCAGACCGGGGTCCTTACCAGAGCCTGACCAATCAACTGGGCTGCGGTACGGACCCCGACGGTAAATCCAAAAAAAGGGCCAAAGCTCTGACCCGCGGCAAAGCTGCTGAAATACAGACCAGTAATGCTGCTTTGAAACTGGTGATCCAGCAAGGGAGACCCATTCTGAGTCTTTAGCGCTGTCTGAATGGAGTCGGAGAGGAACGGCAGACGAGCTACATTGACCTGATAACCCGTTGCCAGGATGAGGGCATCAATATCCAGGTGCAGGCCAGTATTTAACCCGATCCGTAGTGAATCATCCGGTTGCTGGTTTACCCATACGACCTCCGTACGTGGGTAAAGACTGACGTCCGGCTGATTAATACGCTTTTCAAGCCAGGGTTCCAGCTTTAAGCGTCCTTCTGCCCAGAGCTTATGGCGATATTCCTGCTGTTGCTGGGTCGATAAGCAGCTAAACCAGTCCGGTTGACCAGCCATTTGCTCGACAATCGTTTCGACCCAGGACCAGTCTGCCTCCTCAAAACGGGGCGTATCGTGCCGGTAACTGATGTGAACGTGCCGGGCACCGGCTTCCCGCAGCAAAGCGGCCGACTCAAAGGCACTCTGTCGACCACCAATCACTAGAACCCGCTTATTCCGATAGGCACTCATCGTAACCGCATCGCAGCTATGCTGAAAATGGCCCGCTGGTAAGAGAGCCACCAGTTCAGGAGGATAATACGCAAAGTGCTCGAAGCCGGTAGCCACTACTACGTTTTGTGCCTGAATGGTATGACCGTTCGCTAACTCAGCGGTAAACAAACCCGTATCATACCCTAAACGTTCTACATAAGCCGGGACCACAGGGATACGAGCTTGTTGACGAAACCAGTCCACATAGGCAATATACTGCTCCCGGGAAATAGGTGCCGTTGGCGACCGGACTGGATCATGCAACCTCAAGAAAGTATCGATGGTCCACTTATGATCAGGATCAAGATACCAGTTGGCATTCGAGCGGAGTAACATTCCCTGAGGCATATGTTCTTTCCAGAACTCCATAGGTTTTCCTACCAGTTGGTAATCATAGCCCCGTCGCTGTAAATAAGCGGCCAGGCCAAGGCCAAACGGTCCAGCACCAACAATGAGAGTATTGGTTATAGGATGCATAAAGAGGTGTTTGTGGTTGATTCAGAGGAGTTAAACTTACAAAACAATGTATAGCTCAGCAAGGGCTGACCCCTCGTTCAGTGTATGTAAACTTGATGGAGAAGTCGTAAATTGGGCCGGTGAACCAACGCATACGACCCGACGACCTACAGGCCGCTCCCTACAAAGACGTGATTCTAAGTCTAGCCGCCCAATGGGTTCAGGCTAACCTGCCCAGTATTGGGCTGACTTATTCGGACTACATTCGGGATATTGCGACGCTGTTACTAACAACCCAAAGCACAGGTCGGACCACGGGTATTGTACAGGCAGTTCTCGAACAGGCCATCTCGTTGCATAAATCCTCCACTTGGGTTGAGCAGGAGCTTAAGTTTGAGGGCATGGTGGATGGTGCCGACCGAGCCGATTTCCTCCGACTTGATCTTAGTCAGGCCCGTGAGGTCGACGATACCGCACTCGATTTGTACAACGAACGAATAAATCGTTTTTCTGAACATAGCTAAGCATTATATTTCAGACAGCTAAAAGCATTCTTACACGTAGCCACCAATCACGCTAACGTAACGTCGCTGAAAACAGGGAAACGCGCACCATACTACTTATTCACTACGTAGTGATTTAACCGGATTCACCACAGCGGCCCGGATACTTTGAAAGCTGACGGTGAGTAAGGCGATTCCAATCGCCAGCAAACCCGATAAGACAAATAGCCACCAATCGATCGCGATTTTGTAGGCAAAGTCGTTTAGCCACTGGTTCATGACGTACCAGGCAATCGGGCTGGCAATCAGAATAGCCAGCAGCACCAGTTTTACGAAGTCTTTGGAGAGCAACGTAACGATACTGGCGACGCTGGCGCCGAGCACTTTCCTGATCCCGATTTCTTTGGTACGTTGCGTGACAACAAATGAAACCAGACCATACAAACCCAGACAGCAAATCAGAATAGCGATACCTGTGAACGTATTGACCAGCCGGAAAATCAGACTTTCCGTTTCGTAGAATTTCGCCAGTTGTTCGTCTAAATACGCGTATTCAAACACCTCGTTCGGGTATAGTTTCTCCCATACTTGCCGAATGCGCTGAAGCGTTTGTGCTGGATCATGACCCGATACACGAATGCCTGCTTCCTGAAAAAACGGTGAATGACAGGCAATAAAACAGGGCTGAATCTCGTCGTGGAGCGAGCGCAGGTGAAAATCTTTGACAACACCCACAATCGGCAGCGCAACCGGCGACAGATAATACTGCATTTTTCGACCCAGAATTTTTTGCGGATCACGGATGTTCATTTTCTTCAGAAACGCTTCGTTAACCAGGTACTCCCGGATTGTATCGCCAGGAGAAAGGTTGCGCCCGGCTACAAGTTCCAGCCCATACGTTTTCAGGTAATCCGCATCCGCTACTCGCTCCCGAACGGGGTAGTCTGCCCATTCCGCTTTGTCGTCCATCTTGAACGAACCGCCGTACAACAGACGTGACGAGGGCGGCTGATGACTGGCGCTGACCGATTTGATTTCAGGGTATTGCAACAGTTCATTTTTGAACGCTTCCCGTCGCTCTTTTTGCGGGTTGGGCAACGTAACAACCACTACGTTATCTTTTTTGAAACCCAGATCCGCTTCATGCAGATAGCGCACCTGTGCTGAAACCACCAAAGCCCCAACAATCAGCGCCTGACAGACAACGAATTGCAGTACGATCAGCGCCTGACGTATTGAATAATTACCCTGCGCGCGAACTGGCAAAGCGCCCTTCAGCGCAGCCCACGGACTGAATCCCGATAGAACGGCGGCCGGGTAACCTCCTGCCAGAACAATAACCGATCCCAGCAGCAGAAGAACAAAACCAAGCGTTGGCGCATCCAGCTCCAGCGATAAATAAGTGGACAGCCACTGGTTGAAAAGCGGCAACGTAACAAGGGTCAGCAATACGGCAAAGCCTGTTGCGGTCAGGACGATAAGTGTGGTTTCGAGCAGAAATTGACGAATGAGTTGGGCCCGCGTACTGCCGAGCGTTTTACGAATACCAACTTCTTTGCTTCGACGCAACGCCTGCGCCGTAGCCAGATTCACAAAATTGATGCAGGCAGTCAGCACCAGAAACAAGCCAACTAACCCCAGCGACCAAAGCAATGACGGACGAATGGCCCCGCCCACAACGCGTTTTACGTCGAAATGTACATCACGTAGTGGCTGAAAATGAAATTGGTAATAGCGCGCGTCGGCGCCGAAATGTTTCTTCAGCAGGGCAGGCATGGCCGCTTCCAGATTGGCAACGGATTCCGGATTTTTTAACGTAACGAAAAGTCGGTCGGTACTCATGAGCCATGACCAATCGTTCTGATTGTACGAAGAATCCAGCCTGGATAGTGTCGATATAGAAATAAACAGATTGATGTCGAGGTCAGTGGTTTTGGGCGGATCGGCCAGAACGCCGGTTACTTTAGCGTCGGTCAAATGATTGAGCGTTAGCGTCTTGCCGATGGGGTTTGCGTCGCCAAAATATTTCTTCGCCCACGATTCGGTCAGTACTACGCTGTTCGGCTCACGTAGCGCCGTTTTGGCATTGCCCCGAAGCCATTGGTAATCCAGCATATCGAACAGTTCGGGCTCGACCAGGGCCGTGCTTTTGTGTTCCAGAAAACGGGTTTGGGGTGAGGATGACGTAACATTTCGGGGCTCGACCGTTAAGTCACGGTTCATCTTCAGATAAGCGGCCTGCTCCACCTGCGGATAATCGGTACGTAACGTTTTCGCCATGGGAAGCGGAGCTTCAGGGTAATACTCTACTGAGCCGTCGGCCAGATGTAAATCAGTTACCACACGGAAAATTCGTTCGAACCTGGTATGATGACGGTCAATGCTAAGATGATAGCGGATAAACAGAAAAATCAGCAGTCCGCTCGTCATACCGATGGTCAGACCCGTTACGTTCAGGAGCGTGTAAGCACGTTGCGAAAGCAGGTTCCGCAGGGCGATTTTGAGATATGAACGAAGCATAATTTTTTGGTAGATTTGTTGAAAACAACAGCTTATGTATTTTCCTGCCGCAACAGAGCCATCTTTGGTTGTCGAAGATTTGGGTATATGCAAACCCATTGATCATCAGCGTATTATATCTCTGTTGGCAATCGGTTTAGGGGTCCTGTATCACCGCGAAAAAGCGATTGCGCTGGAGCCATTGCCCGAGACGGTGCTCGATGAAGGAAAGACAAGCCGTAACGACGGACCGCCTGCGCCGGACGTATCGTTGCGAGATAACCAACTGGCCCAAACCCCCATCATTATTGAAATCTGTCATACAAACGGGTTGAAAGGAGATTTGCGTAAAGTAATTCAGCTGAAAGACGAAGATGATTATGGAATTCGTGAAGGCTTTGTCTACGATTACCGAACAGGCAAATGGCTTCGCTATCGCTTTGGCGACGGTGGCCTGACAACCGAATCGTCGTTTTCGGAAATCCTTCAGTTAGACCTGAGTCAGTTTTTGTAGCAAGGGGCAGAGGGCATGGGGCAAGGAGGAAGACTAGCAACACTCCTCCCTTTGCTCCATGCTCTCTGCCCCTTGCTATTCACTACGTAGCGATTTCACCGGATTCACCAGCGCGGCCCGGATGGCTTGCGTACTGACAACAAGGCCCGTCAGTAAGGTCAGCGCGAAAGCGACCAGCACGAACGGCATCCACGATACGTCCGTCCGGTAAGCAAAATGCGTTAACCAGTCGTTCAGAAAATAGTAGGCAATCGGCCAGGCAATCGTGTTGGCAATCAGCAAAATCAGGACAAATTCGTTCATGAACAGGTTGACGATGCTGAACGTAGTGGCTCCCAGTACTTTCCGAATCCCGATCTCTTTGGTACGTCGCGTTACGTTGAGTGATACCAGCCCCAGCACACCCAGCAACACAATTATCAGTGCTAGCGTAGTAGCCAGTTTAGAGGCTTTCTGGAGCTGCATTTCGGTCTGATACAACCGCTGGAGCGTATCGTCCATGAAGGCATACTCGAAAGGAGCGTCAGGAAAAATCCGCGACCATTCTTGGTCAATACGTTCTACTGTTTCCGCCAGCCGGCCGGGAGCAATGTTAAACGAAAAATAACGATAAATGGGATTGGTACGTACGTTCAGAACGATGAGTGGATTGATCGTTTCGTGCAAAGAACCGAAGTGAAAATCCTTTAAAATACCGTCTACCCGGTACGTCCGGCTATCACCCTGAAACCGAACGTATTGACCTATCGCTTTCGCAGGGATGGTCCAGTTCAAGGCTTTAGCCGCCGATTCATTCAGAACAACGCTCGTGGAGTCGTAAGCGCCACCGTTCGCATTAAAAAATCTCCCTTCCCGCATCGACAATCCGTACGTTTGCGCGAAATGTTCATCAGTCGTCAGTACCGTAACAACGGCCGCCTGACTGCTATCGCGGCCCTGCTGAAACAACCGACCACTACCACTGCTCTTGCCGTCCGGAATTTCGAACGAAAAGCTTACCTCTCGCACGCCCGGAATGCGGGCCAACTGGTTTCGAATCCCTTCCATCCGCTGCACTCCGCCGGGCGACCAATCGCGGGGCACCGACGCTACGGTCATAATCTGCTCTTTCTGGTAGCCTAACTCTTTACTGAAAAAATAAGCAACCTGCCGCCCAATCACCACCGCGCCCACAAAAACGAAGATGGCAACGATGAACTGAAACACAATCAATGCCCGGCGAAACCCAACACCTTTCTCCATTGATGCGGTCAGTTTCCCTTTCAGCGACGCTACCGATGGCAAAGCCGACAAAATGAAAGCCGGGTAACTGCCCGCCAGCAGGCCAATGAGCAGCACCAAACCAAACAGACTAGCGTAGGAAACTGGCGACCAGTTGATTAGCGACGGAATGGGACGTTCCAGTACGTCGGCAAATAGGGGTCGGAAAATCTCGTGAAAACCCAGCGCCAGTAACGTAGCGCCGACCGTAAGCAACAGCGATTCCGCTAAAAACTGCCCAATGAGCTGCTTCTTCAGTCCACCCAGCGCTTTTCTGACCCCTATTTCGCGCAGACGTGTTGCCGACATACCGATGGTAATGTTTACGAAATTGACCACGGCCATTAGCAGAATAAATACGCCAATCAAACTCAGCGTCAGCACCATTTTCTCGACCAGCCCATTCTGCGCTTTCAGGTAATACGTTTCGAGCGGACTCAGGTAAGCCTGTAAATTTCCTTTGAAGCTGGGCGGGGCATACGTTGCCAATACGTTGGCAAGAGGTTTCGTTAACTGCTCAGACGTAACACCGGGTTGCAGTTCCAGATACGTTGGTATGTACTGATTCTGCCAGGAATCGATACTGGCTTTTGATGAGAAATAGCCGACGTCCCGCATCGGAATAAATAGCTGATCGGGCTTGGGCAGCAGGCCCGTTACGCTGTTTCGGGGTAAATCCTGCAAGACACCCGTCACCGTAAATACCTGTTTCCCGGCAGCGGGTGTTTGTACGGTTAGCTGTTGACGCAGTACGTCGGTTCTACCAAAAAACTTCTGCGCTACCTGGGCTGTAATGACAATCGAATTTGGTTCGAGAAGGGCTGTTTTCGGGTCACCGTAAGCCATCGGAAAACCAAACATGGACACGAGTGTTGAATCGCCGATTTGAACACTTTCCCGGAAATGCTTCTCGCCATTCGATACAATAGCCGTGACTCCGTAAAATCGGTAATAATTGGCAATCAGGTTTGGATACAGTTGCTTGAGCGTCGGACCAAGAGCCCCTAGCGTAGTAATGTCCATACCCATATTTTCCTCCCGCCAACGGCTCTGTATCAGATACTGCTGAGTGGCGTTACGTAGCGTTTTATTAACGGCCAGTTCACCCTGAATGTAGTTGCCGATGAGCAGCAGGAACGTCATGCCTACCGTTAGGCCAAGTAACGTAACGAGCGCGTAGAAACGACGCCGAAGGAGATTGCGAACCGCAATTTTTAGATAGTTCTGAAGCATAAGCCAACCGATTTACGATGTCGGCACGAAGGTATCGACAATCGAATATGGTTTGCGCTTTTGCCTGATTAGTAGCCTGTTAAAAAATGTTAAGCGTTCTCAAGGCTGAACAAGATTCCATCAGACTTTATAGTTCTTACTCCGAACGTAGCGCTTTTACGGGATTCATCAGGGCGGCTTTGATGCTCTGAAAACTCACTGTCAGCAGGGCAATACCGATGGCCAAAAGCCCTGCTACCGCAAACATCCACCATTCAATATCTATTTTGTAGGCGAAGTCATTCAGCCATTGGCTCATGGCGTACCAGGCCAGCGGGGAGGCAATCACAATGGCAATTACGATAAGCTTCAAAAAATCTTTGGACAGTAAGCCAATGATGCTGGTAACGCTGGCGCCCAGCACTTTACGAACACCAATCTCTTTGGTACGTTGTTCGGCCATAAAAGCAGCCAGCCCAAACAGGCCCAGGCAGGCGATCAGCACAGCCAATACCGCGAATGTCAGCGCAATCGTACCAACCCGTTGCTCTGCCCGGTACATATCATCGAAGCTGTCGTCCATAAACTGGTAGCTGAATGGCTGCCCAGGCGCAATCTGTTTCCATTTAGCTTCTATCTGTTTCATCAGGTCGGGCACGTTTGCGTTGCTGAACCGGAACGCAGCCGCTCCGGAACTGGGCTGGAGGGTCATCGACAAGGCACCGATGTTACGTCGGAGCGATTCGAAATGGAAATTTTTAACAACTCCAATGATCGTATAGGTTTTGCGGGTCTTAAGTTTTGGATCGTCGTACGACCAGATCCGTTTACCGATTGGATCTTTAAAGCCCAAAATACGTACGGCGGCTTCATTCAGAAGGATGCCTGCCGAATCGGCGCCAAAATTGCGGGAGAAATCACGTCCCTGGACTAACTGTATGCCGAGCGTTTTCAGGTAATCGTAATCAACGCCCCAGTTCTGCATATTTATTCCTTTGTTCAGATTCGTCTGGCCTTCCGCAAAAAACGCATTATCGCTACGGTCGGAGGGGGTTGGGAGGTAGCCCGAAATGCTGCCGCTAACCACGCCAGGCAGACGTAACACTTCCTGCCGAAATGCTTCGGTTTGGTTACCCAGCGCATACAAATCGTTGATCTTCAGAACCTGGTCGCGGTTAAAACCTACGTTCTTCGTCTGAATGTACGTGATCTGGCGATACACAATCAATGTTCCGATGATGAGCACCACCGACATCATAAACTGAAAAACAACCAGTCCACTACGTAGTCCGGCGCTCCGAAAACTCACGTTAATTCGCCCTTTCAACACCGTAATTGGCTGAAAAGAAGACAGGAAGAAAGCCGGATAGCTACCAGCCAGCAAACCGACGACTAGTGGTAAAGCAATGAGCAGGGGTAAGTAGTAAGTGGATGTCAGTTGGCTGATAGCCAGCGATTTGGCTGAAAGTTTGTTGAATTCAGGCAGCGTAATGGCAACCAGGCATAACGCCAGCACCATAGCCAGCGTCGTTGTCAGGATAGACTCGGTCATAAACTGGCCAACCAGTTGTTGGCGCTCAGACCCCATCACCTTTCGCACGCCCACTTCCTTCGCCCGATTCGCCGAGCGGGCTGTGGCCAGATTCATGAAATTAATACAGGCAATGAGCAGAATGAAAAAGGCTACAGCTGAGAAAATGTAGACGTACTGAATATCGCCATTGGGAGCCAGTTCAATTTGTTGTTTAGAGTACAGGTGAATATCCGTAAGGGGAATCATCCAGTAATTGAGGCTGTTGCCTGCTTTGCGAAACTGCTCCATGGTTGAACCAGTCATTTGCATGGCCTGCGGACCCACGTATTTCTCAATGACCGTATCGAAGTTTTTGGCAAATGCCTGCGCATCTGTACCGGGCTTCAACAGTATATACGTATGGTGGTTATTGCTGAGCCATTGCCCCCAGGGGTAATTGTCATTGAGCATGCTCACAAAGAAGTCGCTATGGAAATGTGCATTCGTAGGCATGTCACGCATGACACCCGTTACGTTAAACGTTTTGTTGTTGTCAAACATCATCGGCTGACCCATTGGATTCTGATTGCCGAAATGTCGTTTAGCCGCTGATTCGCTGATGACTACTGAATTAGGCTGCGCGAGTGCCCGTTTGGGGTCGCCCGAGATCAGGGGCAACGTAAAGACGTCGAACAGGGTAGAGTCGGCAAACGTAATATTGTCTTCGCGCAGATTGATTGTTTCGCCAGCTCGTTTCACTAACCACGTTCCCTGCTGGTGAAGCCGTACGAACTGTTCGACCTGCGGATAATCTTTCTTGAGCGTCGGACCTATCGGATCAGGCGAAACGGCAAAATGCATATCGTTACCGCCAAACTTAATGTCGGCATGGATGCGGTAAATACGGTCGGCTTTTTCATTGTAGCGGTCGAAACTCAGTTCATCCAACACATAAAGCATAATGAGCATGCAACAGGCCATACCAACAGCCAGACCAACGATGTTGATGAACGTAAAGCCCTGCTGCTTACGTAGTGTCCGCCAGGCAATTTTAAGGTAATTGGTTAGCATGTCTTTCGCCTTACTGTTTGATTCATAATAAACTTATCTACTGAACGCACCTACGAATCAGAGAGCCAGAAACGTAGCACTTTTTAACCCATGTTCTTCGCTTTCTGCTTTATCAGAGTCGCTGTAGATGCACCGAATGCAGGAGTACGTCCGTTACGTTCCTGATGGCTAATGTTTCTGAATTTTGCTGGGCTCCGGCGCAGACAGATTCTTTTTCAGAATTACCCATAAAACAAAAGGCAAGAATCAACAGCATCAGCAGGACTTTCATAAAAATGCTAAGAAAAGCAAGTTGCGCTTTCATGATTCAGTAGAAATTTGTGTAGTGAAAAGAGGATGTTCAGTTACGTTCGTGCTAGGATCGTGCCATGTCGCTAACGTACTAAAAACTAGGGATTTATGGGTGGGTTATAAAAAGCTCTGTCCACTATCGGACATATTTTGTACGACAGTGGACAGGGTATACCAGAGGCCCTGAGCAGCGGGTCAAGGGCCACGGAAACGTAGTATAAGGGGGAGTTACAATCAACCGATTATCTCTTTTGCTTATTCTTTTGTTTCCTAGTTCGGTATTAAACCATGCGGATCAATGACGAATTTTTTAGCCGCTCCTTTATCAAAATCGTGGTAGCCTTGCGGAGCTTTATCGAGGCTGATTACTTCAACATTTACGGCTTTGGCAATCTGAATTTTATCGTACAGAATAGCATTCATCAATTGCCGGTGATATTTCATTACCGGGCACTGGCCTGTATAGAATGAGTGCGATTTGGCCCAGCCCAATCCGATCCGAATAACCAGGTTTCCCTCTTTGGCAGCCTCGGTCGATGCGCCGGGGTCACCCGTTACGTAAAGTCCTGGAATGCCAATCGCGCCACCTGCCCGCGTAACGGTCATGGCAGAATTAAGAACGGTGGCTGGCAATTCGGTACCAACGTTGGCGCCGTGCCCCCGGGCTTCAAAACCGACGCAATCAACCGCCGAGTCGACTTCGGGAACGCCAATGATTTCGGCAATCTGGTCAGGAAGTGGCGTGTCCTTACGTAAATCCACAACTTCACAACCAAAGCTTTTTGCCTGTTCCAACCGCTCTGGTATCATGTCCCCAACAATGACAACGGCAGCACCTAACAAATGGCAGGAAGCGGCAGAGGCTAGTCCTACTGGGCCAGCACCAGCTATGTAGACAATGGAACCAGGACCAACCCCCGCTGTTACGGCTCCA
The DNA here is from genome assembly GCF_048594605.1 of Spirosoma sp. GTDB lineage: Bacteria > Bacteroidota > Bacteroidia > Cytophagales > Spirosomataceae > Spirosoma. Next base: position 894 of record NZ_JBMDWV010000390.1, on the reverse strand, counting down.
TGATAACCCGTTGGAAAAATGTCGGAGAGGAGCGTCAGATCACGGATTTTGGCCATTGCCTGATCTTTGTCTGGAAATTTCAGCAAGTTGAAATCGGCGTAAGGAACCATTACGTATTCGGCCTGGCCACCAACCCAGCCGCCCATATCCACATAACCGTAAGCGGCTCCAGGACGTGACGGATTCACATTCAGACAGATACCTGTTTGGCCAGCTTTACAGTTTCGGCAACGTCCGCAGGCAATATTAAAGGGAACGGATACCAGATCGCCTTTTTTAATGAATTCGACATCTCGTCCAGTTTCAATAACCAGACCAGTTATTTCGTGACCTAGTACTAATCCCGCCGGGGCTGTTGTTCGACCACGAACCATGTGCTGGTCGCTGCCGCAGATGTTGGTTGAAACGATCTGCAGAATGACCCCATGATGACATTGGCGATCACCGAGGGCCAGTTTAGGATACTCAATGGACTGTACTTCAACCACACCGGGTTTTACGTAGGCAACACCATGATTCTGACACATAATCGAACAGGGTTTAGAGGGTTAAAGGAAATGGCAAAGTCACTTTCAACAACTAATGGCTAATCGCATCGACACCAGCCTGCGCAACCGTATGGTCATTTTCAACGGTGCTGCCCGAAACACCGATAGCGCCGATAATGTCGCCCTCGGCGTTTTTAATAGGAATGCCGCCCGGGAACGTAATCAAACCACCGTTTGAGTGTTCAATGTTGTAGAGTGAACCACCCGGCTGCGACAGTTTGCCAATTTCTCCAGTGGGCATATCGAAATACCGAGCCGTTCGGGCTTTGCGCTGCGAAATATCAATTGACCAGAGCCACGCCCCCTCCATATGGACAAAGGCCATCATATTCGCACCCGCATCGAC
>NZ_JBMDWV010000039.1:0-17188 GCF_048594605.1 Spirosoma sp. | reverse complement strand
TTGGTGCTGTGAAGGCGGGTGAACACCTCTCCCTTTTCGAACAGAGCCGTTAAGCCCCGTACTGCCGATGGTACTGCTGTCACAAGCGGGAGAGTAGGAAGGCGCCACCTTTGAGTTAGCTGGGATGTTCTCCACACGGGGGACATCCCTTTTTTTTTATCTACCCAAGAGCAGCCAGCTTTAGTTGACTAAATCAGTAAACTAAAGTATAGATCAACTGAATCTATTGATTAGCTTTTCGAGCTTTATATCTTTTATGATGAGTAGAGAAATACACCGCTCACTTTTTCTTATATTAGCTCTTTCCAGTCAATTCTCCAGAATTCATGGCTATCTTCAAACTACAAGTCAATGGTCGTAATTATCAGGCTGACGTTGAGCCTGATACACCGCTTCTTTGGGTCTTAAGAGATTCTCTTGGTTTAGTCGGTACAAAGTTTGGATGCGGTATCGCCCAGTGTGGTGCTTGTACGGTTCACCTGAACGGGGAAGCAACACGCTCTTGCGTATTACCTATATCGTCAGTTGGTAAGTCGAAGGTGACCACTATTGAGGGTTTGTCTGCTAAAGGAGATCATCCAGTTCAGCAGGCATGGGATACGGTTGATGTTGCTCAGTGCGGGTACTGTCAGGCAGGTCAGATTATGACAGCCGCTGCTCTGTTAAAGCGCAATCCTAAGCCCACACAGGCTGAGATTGATGATACTATGGCTGGAAATATCTGCCGTTGTGGGACGTATCACCGTATCCGGGAAGCAGTAAAGTTAGCATCGGAGATAAACACTGCTACGCCTAATAAAAAGCAAAAAACGAAGTAATCATGCAGACGGTAAAAAACTCAGGGCGAAGAAATTTTCTGAAAGTAGCCGCTGCCGCTGGTGGTGGCCTTTTGTTAGGATTTAACTGGACGGAATCAGATGCCTCCACATCGTTACTGACTAGTGTAACTTCCTTTGATAGCGTTGGTTTCAATAGTTATTTATCAATCAGCCCTCAAGGTGTAATAACTATTTTGTCTCCAAATCCAGAGGTTGGTCAGGGAATCAAAACAGCCTTTCCAATTATCGTGGCAGAAGAACTGGATGCCGACTGGACTAAAGTTGTTGTCGAACAGGCCTCACTAGATACCAAGAAATTTGAAAGACAGGTTGCCGGCGGAAGTGGATCCATTCCACATTCCTGGGAGCGTTTACGTAAAGCTGGTGCTACGGCTCGTCAAATGCTGCTGGAAGCTGCAGCCAAGCGATGGAACGTAGCGAGTTCGGAGTGCACAACCGATAAAGGTTATGTGGTACACACGCCTAGTAAGCGTAAATTAAGCTATGGTGAGTTGGCTACCGAAGCTTCAAATATTCCTGTTCCTGCCAATGTTAAGCTCAAGGATGCAAAAGATTTTAAGCTTATTGGTACAACAATCAAGAATGTAGATAATCCCAAAATCATTACGGGTAAACCATTATTCGGGTTAGATTTTCATCGTGAGGGAATGTTGTTTGCTATGCTGCAACGTCCGGCGTTTGGTTACAAACTCAAATCGCTGAATGCTGAGACCGCAAAGGCCATGCCAGGTATAATTAACGTTGTTACGTTCGACAATAACGTAGCAGTTGTTGGTAAGTCGACCTGGCAGGTTAAAAAAGCGAAGGATGCGTTAAAAATAGAATGGGAAAAAGCTGACGCATTAGAAAGTTCGGCTGATCACAATCGTCTCTTTAAAGAAATGCTTGATGATCCAAATGCAACTGTTCGTCGGAAGGATGGAGATGTAGAAGCAGCCTTCAAGAGCGCAGCTAAAGTTGTTAAGGCAGAGTATCAGTGCCCATTCCTGCCTCATAGTCCATTAGAGCCCATGAATTTCTTTGCGCATGTAAGAGCCGATGGCGTAGAGTTGGTAGGACCTACTCAGACTCCGGAACTGGCGCGTAACGAAACCGCTAAATTGTTAGGTATATCTCCTGATAAAGTAACTGTGCAGCTTACACGCATGGGGGGCGGCTTTGGCCGTCGGCTAAAAGCTGATTACGTAATAGAAGCGGTGCAAGTGTCGAAGCTGGTTAATGCACCTGTGAAAGTTGTCTGGTCGCGTGAAGATGATATGACGGGAGGAAGTTACAGACCAGCAGTACGTTACCGATTTGAAGCCGCTTTAGATGCCCAGGGCAACATGGTTGGCTACAAACTTCGTGGAGCTAGTATCAATGCAGGTAACGCTACGCGAGAAGATAATTTCCCGTCTGGAGCGGTTGATAACCTGCTTATTGACAGTGTTGATCACAAATCACCGATTACGACCGGGCCATGGCGTGCTCCTATCACAAACTTTCTGGCCTTTGCTGAACAGTCCTTTCTGGATGAAGTTTCGCAGGCTGCGGGTAAAGATCCTGTGCAATTCCGTCTGGAGTTATTAAATAAAGCAAAGCAAAAGCCGGTGGGCGCTATCAAGTATGATATCGACCGAATGAAAGGCGTAATCGAATTAGCTGCCGAAAAAGCGGAGTGGGGTAAAAAGAAAGGTACTGATGGGAAACCGATAGCTCAGGGATTCAGCGTTTATTTCTCGCACCGTTCCTACGTAGCGCAGATAGGCGAGGTTGTTATGCAGAAAGGTAAACCTGTATTACAAAAAGTTTATTCAGCTGCTGATTGTGGCGTAGTGGTTAACCAAAGCGGAGCCCAGCAACAAGTACGTGGTTGCGTGGTTGACGGTATTGGGCACGCCATGTATGGCAACATTACGTTCAAGGATGGCGTACCCGAACAGAAAAATTTTAACGAATATCGACTTATTCGACTCAATGAAATTCCTGAGGTCGAAGTTCATTTCGTTCAGAATACTATTGATCCAACAGGCCTTGGCGAACCATCTTTACCTCCAGCAGGTGGGGCGGTTGCTAATGCGATCTTTAAGGCAACTGGTAAGCGGTTACGTAGCCAGCCTTTTGTTGAGCAGGCAGAATTTAAAGGTGTTTCTTAATCGCAGTGACTATACTGATTATCAAAGCTAAAAACAGTTAAGAAACGATTGTCGTAAGCCTAACAAGATCCCGGAAGTCAGTTTGACAACTGACTTCCGGGATCTCAACATTTATTGCATGGCAATAACGCGGTTACTAACCTGGGCAGGTGTGCTGCTGAGTTTAAGTTGCTTGCGGATGCTACCTTCACTCGATTTGACTTCTAACTCATACTGGCCATCAGCCAAATCATCAACGTTTAGTTTCACTGCATATTTGGCTTCGTTTTTACCAACAACTTGCCGATACAATACTTCGTTGCTTTTGTCACGTAGTACAATCTGAACAGGTACGTCAGAATTCTTTTGGACGGCCACCCGAATTTGATTGTTGACCGTAACGTACGCACTAGCATCAAACGACAGTGTCTTGGGAGTAGTTGGGTTGAAAATTGTAGAAGCGCTCAACAAAATGGAAGCTGCTACTTTGCTCATTAATGGTAACATGATTGTGTAGTGTTTAAATTTAGTTGTTTACTGTTCACTTTATTAATGCCAAAGGTTGTGCCAATTAAAATAGTCGATTGATTATCAGGCTCTTATTTGTTGGGTTTGCCTTTGGTTCTGTCCGTAAGTGGACAACTGTGTTCATCTGCGGACAAAAGTAGTAGCTATTTAGGCCGTACTAAATTTGGAAAAGAGCGAAACGTAATAATTGAGTGATAAAATGTATAAAACTTATACTGAATCGCTTTGTGTTTTTTATGAGTGTGTTGATATACAGTACTATAGCCTGTATATTTTTTGTACTTAATAGGATAATTTTATGAAGTGCCATCGGCTCTTATGATATAGAATATAGAGAGGAAAGAACGTACTACGTTCTTTCCTCTCTATATTCGCTAACTTATAGGATTACATTCTCCAGATTAACATGTCAATTAATTCTCATTCTGTACGGGTGCTTGTTGTCGGCTGCGGCAATATGGGATCATCGCACGCAATTGCCTATCAAACAACAGATAGCTTTGAAATTTGTGGTATAGTTTCCACTGGCAACAGCAAAGTTGTACTCAACGAACGATTAGGTGGGGGATATGCCTTATTCGATGATTACGAAACTGCTCTCAAGGAAACAAAACCCGACGCAGTTTGCATCTCGACCTATCCCGATACGCATGAATCGTTTGCCATTATGGCTCTCGAACAGGGTTGCCATGTGTTTATTGAAAAGCCGATTGCTGATACAGTTGAAGGTGCAAAACGCGTTGTTGCCGCTGCTGAAAAAGCGGAGAAAAAGCTGGTTGTGGGGTACATACTGCGTCATCATCCCTCCTGGGAGAAATTTGTAGAGATCGCGCAGGAAATGGGTAAACCTTTGGTCATGCGAATGAACCTCAACCAGCAAAGTCACGGTACGATGTGGACGGTGCATCGGAATCTGATGAAAAGTCTTAGTCCAATTGTCGATTGTGGCGTGCACTATATTGACGTAATGTGCCAGATGACCCGCTCAAAACCTGTTCAGGTCAATGCAATCGGTGCGCGACTAACCAATGATATACCGGCCGATAATTATAACTACGGTCAATTGCAGATCCGGTTTGAGGACGGCTCAGTTGGCTGGTATGAAGCGGGGTGGGGACCAATGATGAGCGAAACCGCCTTTTTTATAAAAGACGTAATTGGACCGGAAGGCTGCGTCTCAATTGTCGCTAAAAACGCTGGAGCCGCTGGAAAATCAGATAACGTAGATTCGCACACAAAGACGGAATCGTTACGTGTTCACCGGGCTGCTCTGGATGCAAATGATCAGTTTGTAACAACTGATACATGGATCGACATGCAGGATGAGCCCGATCATCAGGAATTATGTAATCGTGAGCAGCGCTATTTTTTAAAGGCTATCCAGGAAAACCTGGATCTGACAGACCACATGCAGGACGCTGTCAGTAGTCTCCAAATAGCGTTTGCCTGTGACGAATCAGTACGAACTGGGCAGCCAGTCACTTTATAACTAATGAATCCAGGCTCTAACCTGGATTCATCTCTTTAAACGTATCGTTCTGTAATATGACGGGTTCGTTCGGCAGTTTCGACTAGTAAGGGATGACGTGGCTGGCTAAGTGCTGCTTCCAGGTCAGTAATTGTCTCCTTGAAGAGCAGAGAAACCGGAATTTCATGAGACTCCTGCTTATTTTTAATATACATCAACGACGGACGTACCGAACCTAAAGCCGCCATCTCGTTATACTGCTGTTTTGCAGCTGCAAAATCGTCGTCGCTATTACCAAAGGAAATAACTCGCTCAGGCAGAGGATTCGCTTTCCGATGAGCAAGTTGGCTGTCAAGCTCCGCAAGTAAGCTTTTAAGATGAAACGTATCTTTGCCCGTGCGGATTCGCTCACGTAGCGACTGGCGAATAAGGTACGTTAATGAATTGGTCAGATTCAAACCAATTTCAGCCATTTGTTTAAATATCAGTGAAGAAGGCGACATGCCCGGAATCGTGTTAGGATCGTGAAGAAGAACTCGACCGTCGGGCGTCAGAAAACCGTCGATTCGGGCATAAACGTTGATCCCCAGACGAGTAAATACATCGGCTACAGCCAGCTGAATTTTGCGGTTATTCTCTAAACTTGTCTCAACCGGAATTCGCTTCTTGGTTGTGTTGAGCTTGTACTTCGATTCAAAATCAAAGCTCGTTACGTTGTATATCTCCGTCGGTGGGAGGGCTATAGCCACTTGATCGTCATCCTGAATAACGCCACACGAAAATTCCTGACCGCTAATAAATTCCTCAAATAAGACTTCATCTTCTGCATTCAGTGAGGCAAGCGTAACGGCAGCGCCATTTAACGTATCAAGTTTATCAACGAAGTCGTTAGGATGTCGAATGACCTCACCGGTTTGCTCAATAACAAGCGGAAAGCTTATTCCAGAGTCGAGGCTAACCATTTTCTGTGCAATCTCCCTTTTCTCCTCAACTGACAAATTCGTCCATTCACTCAGTTTCGTCCAGCCATCCGGTTGGACGCTCATCGTAAAAAAGCACTGCTCAACAGACCGGCAGAACTGGGTAAGGTCGGCTTCGCGGACAATAGATACGCCAATTGAAGAGCCCTGATGCGGTGCTTTTACAACGATTGGTAATCCAAGATGACTAATCAGAGACTGAAAGAATTGTGCTTTGTCAGTCTGCTCATACTCATCGCGACTAATGGTAGCCGTTTTTTTCTGCTGTCCATTTGCCAAAGCAATCAGTTCATTTTGCAGGATTTTATTAATGCCAACGGCTGATCCTACTAAGCCTGGGCCTGTGTACGGCATTTTATACCACTCCAGTAAACCCTGAATGGCGCCATCTTCACAATCAGGACCATGCATTGCCAGGAAAGCCATATCAAAATGGTCCCGGAAATGCTCTGGTCGAATTTCAGGCAGAATGGGGTTCAGTACGTTTGTATCGAGGGATTCATCATAAACCGAAAAACCTGAATCGTCCTGCGGTATTACGTCACGTAGCGAAGAAGATTGAAGGAATTCGGGCGTAGCAAGCCGAAAGCGTCCGCGACCATCTACAAAGACTAAAACGGGCTCGAATAAGCCTTTATCCAAATTAGCTAAAGCAGTACGTCCGCCTGCAAACGAAACCTCACGCTCTCGCGCTGGTCCACCAAAGAAGATCCCTATTTTCACAGAATTGAGAAATGTTAAGCGTCGCAAATAAACAAAAAAACGCCTGTTTTGGCGTTCTAATGGTTTAAGTAAACCGGACAAACGAGCCAGGCCCGCACACCAGCATCGATATGTATGCGTGTATAAGTCTTAAAAAGCAGGGGTAATATTGACGGCTTCAACCTTTGTAATTTCAGGAACAGCCCGTAAAATAGCTTCTTCCAAACCACCCTTAAACGTCATAGCCGACATTGGGCACGAGCCACAGGAACCGATCAATTCAAGCTTAACGGTTTTGTCATCAGTCACTTCCAGTATTTTCACGTTTCCACCATCGGCTGCCAAATAAGGGCGCATGCTGTCGAGAGCCAGCTCTATTTTAGTGATTAGTTGGTCGTTGTTAACTACCGTTTCCATTGAAATATTGATTTACGGTAAATTTATACTTTCTACTTTGTTTATGCAACCTGAACGCGTTCTGTGCGGTTAATTGTCGCGTTACGTATCGCAACCTGTTGAGCCAGTGCTTCGGCCGTCGCCCGGAAGGCTTCGGTTGCAATAGGTTCGCCTGCACTGAAAGCTGGTCGGCCTTCATCTCCGGCTTCACGAATACTTTGTACCAGCGGAATATGGCCAAGCATAGGCACGTTAAACTGGTTGGCTAAGCGTTGTCCGCCACCTTTGCCGAAAATATAGTATTTATGATCCGGTAGTTCAGCCGGCGTAAAATACGACATGTTCTCAATGACACCCAGCACAGGTACATTGATTTGCGGCTGACGAAACATTGCCAGTCCCTTTGTCGCATCGGCCAGAGCCACTTTCTGCGGAGTCGTCACGATGATTGCTCCCGTAACAGGTACCGTCTGTACAAGTGTTAAATGGATGTCGCCTGTACCTGGAGGCATATCAATCAGCAGATAATCTAGTTCGCCCCAGTCGGCATCGGAAAAGAACTGCTGTAAAGCCCGGCCAGCCATTGTGCCGCGCCAGATTACAGCCTGATCCGGAGCGATCAGCAACCCCATCGACAGCATTTTGACACCAAACTGCTGAATAGGTTCCATTTTCGTCTGCCCATCAACCTGATAAACGCGTGGCTGGATGTTTTCGGCTCCAAACATAGTTGGCATCGAAGGACCGTAGATATCAGCATCGATAATTCCCACCTTAGCGCCCGACTTACGTAGCGCTATTGCCAGATTCGCCGTTACAGTCGATTTGCCAACCCCACCTTTTCCCGATGATACAGCAATGATATTTTTTACACCAGGCAAGGTTGGCGCATTGTTACGTGTCGACGTAACGTCTGAAGTCATGTCAACCGTTACCTGAATATTGGGGCCGATGTGCGTGTGAATAGCATCTTCACAACGTTTGCGGATAACTTCTTTAAGAGGACAGGCGGGTGTCGTTAATACGACCGTAAAACGCACAGAGCCGATGCCTAACGTAACATCCTTCACCATGTTAAGGGATACAATGTCGCGTTTTAAATCTGGCTCTTCAACAGTACTCAGCGCACGTAAAACGGCTTCTTTAGATAACTGGTAATCAGACATTCAGGAAGATCAATAAGTAGTAATGCGTAACGTAGCAGACACTCAAAAACAGTTTTATAAGAGACGATACATTAGGCATTGTCCATTATACATTTTTCTAAACGCCTTTGCACCTCTGCCAGTTCCGCCGATACGTCGACATAAGCTGACAATGTATTTAACTGGGCCGATAAACTGGTCAGGAACTGTTGATTAACCAGCGTATTCTCTCCGTAAAGCGGTCGGTGGGCAAGTGATTTACGGATTTTTGTCCACTCTGCAACAAATTTACGGAGATCGGCGCCAAACGCACTCTCAGCGAACTTTCCAAAAATATAGTCCTGTGCCTGAGAATTCGGATGTATCATATCGGCCTCATAGAAACGGTAATCTCGTAAATCGTCCATCATCAATTCGTAGGCTGGGAAATAAGAAACCCAATCGTTCCAAATGGTAAGTTCATGAGCCAATACACGTAGCATCGATTTACTTACATTGTTGAGCGGTAACGTATCGCGCGTGTGACGTACCGGGCTGACGGTTATGATTACGGTTAACCTGGGGTTCGCTCTACGTAGTGTTTTGAGAACCCGCGTCAGTTCATCACGGAGGTGATCAATCTGATACAGATACTTTTCGAATAGCGTACCCGGCATCTTATGGCAGTTCGCGACAACTTTACCAGTTTCGATATGCCGATACACAACGGCAGATCCGAGTGTCAGAAAAAGAAAATCCGCGTTACGTAGGGAGTCCGCAGTTTGGGTTAAGCAGGCTGTAAGTTTCTCCTTAAGCTCTTCACGACTGTTGGCCCAGATCGACGAATGAAAATCATAATGAAACCACACACCGTCGCGTTCAACGTAGCCAGTCTCATCAGGATTTTTGCTATGAAGACCAAGAGTAAGCAGTTTAGCTATGGAGACAGGATTAAAAATTGTCCCAAACGGATTGTTAAGTACAGTCAGTTTATGATCAGCTAACCGGTGTCCCATAACGTCGGCAAAGCATGATCCGATCGTCACGATCTGGCTGTTCAGCTCAATGCGATTCGGTAATGATTCGAGCGAAAATTCGGTATGAAACTGCATACCCAATAAACACTAAATAGCTGTTTTTAGGTCCTTCTTTCGTAGGAATTTTATTCCATAACGTGTTGATTACTAGAGCTAAAATTGTTGATTGCTCTTAGCTGGCAATTAAAATATATAGTAAAAAAACAGCCACTCCGGACATTCCGGAGTGGCTGAGAAATTAAGATACAACATCAGCTTATTCCGCCGATACTACGTCAAATTTTACCTTGTGCTTCACGTCTTTGTGAAGATCAAGTGAAGCTTCATACGTACCAAGTGTTTTTACATCGTCAACCGTAATTTTTTTCCGGTCAATGTCAAACCCTTTTTCACGTAGCGCATCGGCAACTTGAGTGTTCGTTACGCGGCCGAAGATCTTGCCGCTGTCGCCAGCTTTTGCAGGGATCGTTAGCGTAATATCGCCGATTGCTTCGGCAATTGCCAGAGCGTCGTTCTTGATTTTTTCGGCTTTGTGAGCAGCCTGACGGATGTTTTCGGCAACGATCTTTTTATTCGATTCTGTTGCCATCACAGCAAATCCCTGAGGAATCAGGTAATTGCGGCCGTAACCGGGTTTCACCGTAACGGTGTCGTTCTTATAGCCCAGGCCGGCAATATCGGTTTTTAAAATGATATCCATTTTTGAAAAAGTTGTACAGTTGTACAGTCATAAAGTTGCATAGCTCAGCTTGCCTCAGCAAGCGTTGTAACGCTACAACTTTATAACTCCATAACTTTATTTTAGAGAATCGCCTACGTAAGGCAGAATAGCCAAATGACGAGCGCGTTTAACGGCCTGAGCTACTTTGCGCTGGTTTTTCAAACTCGTGCCGGTTAGCCGACGAGGCAAAATTTTGCCTTGTTCGTTCAGCAGTTTCAGCAGGAAGTTGCCGTCTTTATAGTCGATATATTTGATGCCAGCTTTCTTGAAGCGGTCGTATTTTTTGCGGTTCTCGGTTTTCGAGACTGATTCGTTCTGCAAACTCATGATAACAGGGCCTATTAAGCGTTTTCGGTTTGTTTTTTCTTACCCACTAAGCCGTTACGTTTACGTTCGTTGTAAGCAACAGCGTGTTTGTCAAGCGAAACCGTCAGATGACGAATAACGCGCTCATCGCGTAAATACTCGGTGTTGAGCTTATCGATGACAGTACCGGGAGCCTTAAACTCGAAGAGTTGGTAGTAACCCGTGTTTTTGTGCTGGATCGGATAGGCCAGTTTGCGGAGACCCATGCTGTCTTCATGAACAAGCTCCGCACCGTTATCGGTCAGCACTTTGCGAAACTTGTCAACGGCGTCCTTCATCTGAGCATCAGATAAAACGGGAGTTAAAATGAACACCGTTTCGTAGTTATTCAGAAACATTTTTATAATTGGTTTGAAATGAGGCCGCAAAGGTAGAAAAAAAATAGCAAAGCGCAAAGGGGACGGGGCAAAGGGTTAATAGAACCGATAGTTTTTAACCCTTTGCCCCGTCCCCTTTGCGCTTTGCTATTTCACTGTAAACTCACCTTCGCCGATGCGGAAGCCTTCACAGTAAATTTCAATAGTATGACGACCCTCGTTAAAGCGCTGACCACCACGTCCATAAACAAAGTCAACTTCCTGCCGGCTATTATCGAAATTAAAGCGCTGCATAGCCGTGTAAATCATTCCCTGGCCGTTATACGTAAATTCGCCTGAGCCTGTGGCCATGTCCGAAATAACGGCTCCGCTTGGATCCAGAACCCGCATATAGAGCGTTTTCTCTTCCTGCTTGGCTAAGCCGTTGGGCGCTAACCGAACCGATATTTTTATTTTATCAATGCGCTTCGCTTTGTAGCTTCCGCCTTCTTTTTCCTTGCCGCGCTTATTAATGGCGTCGACTGTGACGCTTTCTGCCCTCAGAGCAGCTGCTATAGAGACTTTTTCCTCAAGCTCTTTATTTTTCGACGAGTAGGACGTAACAGAGTCTGATAAAGTCTGACGCTCGCTTTTCAGATTAGTATTTTCCTGCGTCAGAGAGTCATTACGTACAATCAGAACTCCGTTTTCCTCTTTCAGGCGAGCAATTTCCGCATCTTTTTCCGCTAGTAGCGATTCGTAGTTACGTATTTTCTGATTGTATTTTTTGCTGTCAAAACTACTGACGTTACGTAGCTCTCGCTTGTCTTTTTCTAATTGTTCTTTCACTCTCATCAGCGAATCGACGCTACCGCCCAACTTTTGAATTTCGGCGATTTTAGCGTCTAGCTGAGCGGAAATCGAGTCGAGTTTAGTTTTAGCAACTAATACTTCTTCGGTCTTGGCAGCAATCGTGGCGTCTTTCGTTTTGTTGTCCTGCCGTTCCTGATAGTAGAAATACAAGAGTAACATATTCAGAGCGGCCAGGATGAACAAGGCCACCAGCAAATAGCTACGACTGTTATTCTTGGGTTGCGGGCGGGGTTCCATTGGGTTCATAGTGTAAAGGTATGGTTGTAGTTTAAGTCGTCTTCAAAACCAGCGCAGTAAATAAATTATTGTCTTATTACGATGATTTATTTTGAATTTGGGCCAAAAACTACGGTTTTTCGGTTGGTTCTCAAACCTATATTTGCATAATTTTAATAAATGCGCTTCATACCGTCTGGCGTTTATTGACTTGAATTGCGCAGGAAGCAGGATAAATGCACCGGTTAATGAGTTAATCTGGAAGCGGAATCCTTACACACTAATTACCGAAATGGTTTTTATGATTGCCGATAGAATTCATAAAATTGAGCACGAATTACAAGGGAAGGCCAAGCTGATTGCGGTTACGAAAACGAAACCCGTTGAATTTCTGCGCGAAGCTTACAACGCTGGTAGCTATCGATTTGGCGAGAATAAAGTGCAGGAAATGGTTGAAAAACAGCCAGCCCTACCAGCCGATATTGAGTGGCATTTAATTGGGCATCTGCAGTCAAATAAGGTTAAATACATTGCTCCGTTTGTTGCCATGATCCAGTCAGTAGACAGTTTAAAGCTATTACAGGAGATCAATAAGCAGGCCGCAAAACATCAGCGTGTTATCAATTGTCTGTTACAAATTTATATTGCCGACGAAGAAACCAAGTTCGGCCTGGCGCCTGATGAAGCCGAGGACCTGCTCAATACCCCTGAACTGGACAGTCTGGCTAACGTACGCTTAGTAGGTCTGATGGGACTGGCGACTAATACGGACGATCAGGAAAAAGTTCGCCAGGAATTTCGGGGGTTAAAACGGCTGTACGATAAACTAGCTGCCATCCGCCGGAATAACGTTGCTTTTCGTGAACTGTCTATGGGAATGAGTAGTGATTATCAGATTGCCGTGGAAGAAGGCAGTACAATGGTTCGGGTAGGGAGTGCTATTTTTGGAGCGCGGTAGAACGGCATCCAGGTGGGCCGATAGTAGAGTATAAAGTTTTTTCGACCGGACGTAGTGTTCGGCTTCATAATTATGAAATTCTTCATTCAATCAGGGGCTGTTTTAGGACTGTTAGGGGTTGCAGTTGGTGCGTTTGGCGCGCACGCCTTACGAGCTATGCTTGAAGCATCCGGACGTACTGCTACGTTTGAAACGGCCGTTAAATACCAGTTTTACCATGCGCTGGCTTTGGTGTTGGTTGGCGTGCTCATGCACGTATTCGGCAGTAACCCGACGTTGATAAAACTGCTCAGTTGGTCTGGCTATTCCTTTCTGGGAGGAGTGATTATTTTTTCCGGGTCTCTTTATGTGTTGTGTTTAACCGGCGTTACGTGGTTGGGCGCTATTACACCCCTTGGCGGTCTGGCAATGATTGCAGGCTGGGCATTAATGCTATGGGCGTTTTTATAGAAGCCTAATGCAAAGGGCATGGGGCAGAATATAGTTTATTTCTTTTACCCGCTGCCCGCTGCCCTTTGCCCCAAGCTTTTTTCGTATCTTTGCAGCCTGATTCTGAGAATAATGCAAACGAATATACACGCAGAAACCGCTCGTCGGCGGACATTTGCTATCATCAGCCACCCCGATGCCGGAAAGACAACCCTAACCGAAAAGCTGTTGCTTTTTGGGGGCGCTATTCAAACGGCTGGTGCGGTTAAATCGAATAAAATTAAGAAATCCGCTACGTCCGATTTTATGGAAATCGAGAAGCAGCGGGGTATTTCCGTTGCTACGTCCGTAATGACGTTCGAGTATGATAATCTGAAGATTAACATACTTGATACGCCCGGTCACAAGGATTTTGCGGAAGATACGTACCGGACGCTTACCGCTGTCGATAGCGTTATACTAGTTATTGACTGCGTAAAAGGCGTAGAGGAGCAAACCGAACGGCTAATGGAGGTTTGCCGGATGCGCGATACGCCAGTCATTATCTTTATCAACAAACTTGACCGCGAAGGCCGCAATCCTTTTGATTTGCTGGATGAACTGGAAGAGAAACTAAACATCCGAGTCAGACCCATGACCTGGCCGGTCAATATGGGTTCTGACTTTAAAGGGGTTTATAGCTTGATCGAGAAAAAGTTATATTTCTTCAAGGTTAACAAAACGAAAGTTGAGGACGACGTACTACCCATCGAACTGGATGACTTGTTGCTTGATGAGAAAGTAGGGGAACGCGATGCGGCTCAACTTCGTGAAGATGTCGAATTAATCGAAGGCGTTTACGATGATTTTCACCGGAAGGCGTATCTGGATGGAAAGTTAGCCCCTGTATTTTTCGGCTCGGCGGTCAACAATTTCGGTGTCAAAGAACTACTGGAAGGCTTTTGTATGATTTCACCCGAGCCGATCGCTCGTCAGACCGACAAACGCGAGGTACTGCCGGATGAGAAAAACTTCAGTGGTTTCGTTTTCAAAATTCACGCTAACCTCGATCCACGCCACCGCGACCGGATTGCCTTCCTGCGAATATGCTCTGGTGTATTTGAACGTAATAAGTTCTATCATCACACCCGGCTGGATAAAAACGTGCGGTTTGCCAGTCCGTTTAGCTTTATGGCTGATAGCAAGAGTGTGCTGGATGAGGGCTTTCCCGGCGACGTAGTGGGACTGTATGATACCGGTACGTTCAAGATTGGTGATACGTTAACGGAAGGCGAGGAACTTCAATTTCAGGGCATTCCAAGTTTCTCACCCGAAATCTTTAAAGAGCTTGTGAACCTCGATCCGATGAAGTCTAAACAGTTGGATAAGGGAATCCAGCAATTGACCGATGAGGGCGTAGCGCAGTTATTCAATCTGGAATTAGGCAATCGAAAAATAGTCGGTACGGTTGGTGAACTTCAATTTGAAGTTATTCAGTATCGATTGGAAAACGAATATGGAGCCAAATGCCGCTGGGTACCACTTAATTATACAAAAGCTTGCTGGATTACCGCCGAGAATCCGGCGAAACTAGCTGAGTTCATTCGGCTAAAGGGTAATCAGATTGCTTACGACAAAGATCAGAATCCGGTATTTCTGGCAGAATCAGAATGGATGTTACGTATGAATCAGCAGAATAATCCCGATATTCAATTCCATTTAACGTCAGAGTTTAAGGTTACAGCGTAAGTAATGACCGCACTCTGATTTTTGTCTGATTTATCGTTTTCTAGTAAACCACTGGCGTTGAGTAGTGTTATAGAGTAAGGATCTATACTATCAACGCAAATGAAAAACATACTAGGAATACTGGGTGTGGTTTTAGTTATGGCTACTTCAGCAAGCGCACAACAGAACAGCAGAACTAACACGAACAATCGTGAAACACGACTGCCTGGTGGAAACGTTGGAACAGATATAACCTCAGGTCAGGGAAATACCACCAAAACGAATGCGGCTAATGCCGCCGACAAAGGAGCAACGAGTACAGCACGGCCTAATTCGTCCTTACCCAACAGCAACAATGGTACCAATGCTTCTGTTGGAACCGGCAACACGCTTGATCAAAATGCAGGGTCGGCATCGTCTGGCGCCGGTGGTACTTCAGCCACCAAAACAGACAATACCAGCAGTATCATAAAGGGTCATGCACCTGATGTTAAGCCAAAAAAGATTAAGCCTCGGGAGTGATTTTTGGGGGTTGCAGTAACCGCTTTCTAAAAGGCTCATAAATGTTTTTATGAGCCTTTTTTAATTACAGGTTGTTAGGTCCAGCGCCATAAATTCTTAACGGGACTTTAATAACCTTTTAGTCAATAGGGTGTTAAAATGCTATCACTCAACTACATATTTGTATGAAAAAGGTAATAGTTTTTTCGATTGCGGCTTTGCTCATGACGGGTGCTGCTTTTGCTCAGGATGAGGTTAAAAAAGAAGCTAAAATGGAGCACAAAAAAATGAAGCATGATGCCAAAATGATGAAGAAAGATGCCAAAGAAGCTGGTAATGATATGAAAGCTGATGCGGCTAAAGAAATGAAAAAGGAAGCTAAAGCAATGAAAAAAGAAGCTAAAAAGAATTCCTAGCCAAGCACCTGTGTTCCTATCATTAATCCTCCCGATCAGGTCAGGAGGATTTTTTATTTTCATACAGGTGCTACTGTAATTTCTAAAGATGGTTGTAGAGCCTGCATAGGTTGAAAATTGAACTAAAGGAGCTCCGTTTTGGTGCCTTCCTCAATTGGCTGAGTAACGTCGGATTCAGCAGCAGAAAGGTAAGGAGTTGGTAAGATTATACGGAACGTAGTGCCTTTTCCGACGGTAGACTCAACTTTGATTTGCCCTTTGTGTAATTCGATAATACGCTTTGTTAAGGCCAGGCCAATGCCATGCCCTTTAACTGTCATTGTCGTTTCTGAGCGATAAAAGGGTTCAAAGATATGGGGTAAATCTACTTCTGAAATTCCATAACC
This sequence comes from Spirosoma sp., assembly GCF_048594605.1. Taxonomy (GTDB): domain Bacteria; phylum Bacteroidota; class Bacteroidia; order Cytophagales; family Spirosomataceae; genus Spirosoma. The sequence continues at coordinate 1,131 of NZ_JBMDWV010000039.1, read as the reverse complement.
TTGATCGCTAAACGTAATTTGCACCTGACCACGCTCAAACTGAATACGTACTGATACCGATTTATTGGAAGAATATTTGCATCCGTTTTCCATCAGGTTCTGAAAAGATGTCTGCAACAGAGATTCTTCTCCACTAATAACTAAATCTTCTTCCTGAGCGGGTAGGCTATCGAAGTCAATATCAATTTTATAATCTGGCATTTTACTGATAATCTGGCTTTGAGCCTGCCACAACAACTCGTCAATACGTACTGGTTGATAGCTGATCGTAACGGCATCAGAACTGGCGCGCGCCAATTCCAGTAAGCCATTAACCAATCGGATCATGCTTTTAACTTCATCCAGTAAAGCATCGAAAGCAACTTCATATTCGTCGGTCGAGCGGGCTTGCAGACGGGTTACTTCAATTTGCCCCATCATGACGGTTAACGGAGTCCGCAACTCATGAGAGGCATGCGAAACAAAGCTTTTCTGTAAAACAAAGGCCTCTTCGAGCCGGAAGAGTAAATCATTGAACGTGCGTGCTAAATCAGCGAGCTCATCATTGGGGCGGCCGACATACAATCGCTCATGGATATTCGTTGCCGAAATGGCATTTGCCTGACCAATAAGTTCAGAAACGGGTCTCAGCGCATCGGTTGCAAACAGATAACCAGCAATGCCAACAATAATAAGACTCAGTAACCAGCCAAAAAACAGAATTTCGCGAAGGCGTACCAGTTTCGGAAAGCCGTACCGATCGTATCCTGAAGCGATGATAATCAACTGAGCGCCTTTGGAATTAAGGTAACGAACTCCAACGGCCTCAATATCACCTATACGAACGTATTGAGAGTGTTGTGGAGTAATGTTAGCGAAAAAACCGGCTGTTATGGGGAAGCGGGGCCGTTGCTTATCCTGATTGTACAGTACTACACCTCGTTCGTTGTAAATAGTTACCTGCTCGTCGCTAATTATAGGAAGGTCAGCCTGAGGGAACTCGCCTACATCTTCGCGCAAACGTACTGTAGTGAGGGCCTTTTCTTTTAGTCGTTGTTCAAACTCCTGCTGGCGGAACTGATTGTATAAGTAGTAGACAGAAGCCGTAAAAAGCAGCATTATCGACGCTACCAGCAGCACAAAGAGCAACGT
>NZ_JBMDWV010000389.1:0-6472 GCF_048594605.1 Spirosoma sp. | reverse complement strand
CGATATCGTCGAACCGAAAACCTTCCAGGCATAACTCAATACCGCGCTCCCGACGTACCTCCAGAATGACCGGGTCATTAATCGCCGGAAAATAGTTGGCTTTCAGGTACTGATCAACCACGACAGGTTTGGCGGTGAGGCCACCTGTGATTCCGGCCCGTTTCCGTAAGGCACCAATGGTCAGCGCCCAGTCGGCGTCGGTCAGGGTACCCAGTTCCGCTTTTGCTTCGGCATAGGCCAGAAGAACCTCCGCATATCGGAAGATACTGACCGAGTTGATATTCAGATCGCGAGTATCATAATACATATCGTCCAGCGCCCATTTGATAGGCATATAGCCGGTAAACGTGTACGAGAACAACGGGGGCGATGGCACCAGCACCCCCGCGTTGGTACGCTTATAATCGCCCACCCGAATGGTTTGCTGAAGCCGTCTGTCCCGATTTTTCACCTCATCCTTGAACAACATGGTTTTGTAGGCCGGGTTGTTGGTAAAGGGCGTACCATCGATGTTCAGATACGTATTTACAAAGGTTCGGATAAAACTGGCTTTATCGCCATACGTACCGCTTGTCCAGTACCAGTTCGCATCGCTTAGGTTGTTCAGGGCCAGATCCAGCACTGCCGACATCATAACCTCGGTAGCTACCGGCGCGGGGTTAATAAACACCTGCCGATACGACTTGTCGGTTCCCAGGGCGTCGTAGAGTTTATAGCCGCCTTCATCGATTACTTTTTTGGCGGCTACGGCGGCCTGATTCAGCAGATTTTCGGCCGATCCCTGCAGTCCTAAATTGGTATGGTATTTTCGGAACGTACCTTCGTGGAGGCTGACACGCGCTTTGAAGGCATACGCTACGTATTTGGTCACTAAACTGCGGGTAGGTTCGCTATTGGTGGTGATGTTCTGGCAGGCATAATCCAGATCGGCCAGTACCGAATCCATCACCATCGTGCGCGAATCGCGGCCTTTGTAGAGCAATTCTGCGTCTGATACGTCCAGCGCCTTGCTGAACCAGGGTACATCGCCAAAGCGTTTTACCTTGTCGAAGTAAAACCAGGCTCTGAAAAACCGGGCAATGCCAAGGTAATTTTTCCGGACGGCCACGGGTACTTTGGGGTCAGTACAGTTCTCAATAAAATAATTGATATTCCGTAAATCCGTCCAGACCCAGCCCGTACTTACCTGCGCGCTGTAATTGCCTTCGGTAATAAAAGGTGGCGTGTCCTTGCGGGCCAGATAGTCAGAAATGGCATCGGCCCGGTGCAGATTTTTGCCATTCATCATATTATAAAACGAATTGGTGTAAAGCACCAGGCCACTCTCACTGCTGAAGATGGGGCCTTTCGTCGTCGTCGCTTCGGGAATTTCCTCCAGATCACAGCTTAGGCACAAAACCGTGGCGAGAAGTATCAGAATATAATTCAGTTTCATGATTGACTTTTTAAGGGGATTAGAACGTAACAGACAGACCCACCGTTACACTTTTCATGAGCGGGTAATTGTAGGCGTCGCCCGAGTTTCCGTTTGGATTAAATACCTGATCGGAAGCGACAGCGTTCTCTACGTCGAAATCGCGGGTGCGCTTGAAAAGCGGAGACGCCGTCCAGATGTTTTCGGCAGAAACATACACACGGGCCGCCGACGACTTAATTCTGGAGACAAGCGAATGGGGCAGGTTATAGCCGACCTGAATGTTTTTCAGCCGCACATACGCTACGTTCTGCAGATAGCGTGTTTGCGGAGCAATTAACGTTCCGTTGGCGTTGCTGGCCAGCCTCGATACGTAGCGTGGGAAATACGCATCCGGGTTTTGTTCAGTCCAGATATTTCCTAGCTGACTTTTCGGAATGCCTCCATACGGCCGGTTGTATTGCCCCCAGAACAGGCTCGCTTCGCCACTCGGATACCAATCCTGCTTGGCTACACCCTGAAAAAAGGCGGAAAAGAAAAAGTTATTCCAATCGCCCCCGATCATGGCTCCGTACGAGTACCGGGGCGTAGAGTTCCCAATAATCGAGCGGTCGCCCGGATTATCGACCCGGCTGGTTCCGGGCGTAATGGCCCCATCGCCGTTGGTATCTCTGAACTTGATGTCGCCGGGAAACCACAGGCCGCTGGAAGCCGTTCGGAACAGGCTCTGGCTGGCGCTATTTTTCACATCCTCCGCCGACTTGAAGAATCCTTCAGTTGTGTAGCCCCAGATTTCGCCCAGCCGCTGCCCTTCGTAATAATCGCTCAGCAGTTTTTGCGGGTTATTGAATTTGGTAACCACGGCGGTATAGTCGGCCAGCGTCAGCCGAAGATCGAAATTGAACGGTTTGGCACCGAGCGAAAACTTATCCCGGTACGAGAGCATGGCTTCCCATCCTTTGGTTTCCAGATTCGCGTAGTTTCCTTTGGGAGAAGCGGCCCCAAAAACGGCAGGCAGCGTCAACCCCGTCGTAAACATATCCGTTGTGGTTCGGATGTAGGCGTCGGCCACGAAATTCAATCGGTTAGAGAGCATCGACAGATCAATGCCAATGTTTTTGGTTGTGGCCGTTTCCCAGGTCAGCCCTTCTGGTATGACGGTCGGGTTGCGGGTTTGTTGTGGTTTTTGCCCGTTCAGAATAAGCGCTGATTGTGAGATGGCAAATTGCTCCAGATAGGCATATGAGTTAATATTTCCGTTGCCCAGCGACCCGTACGAAGCCCGGAATTTCAAATCAGAAATAAGCTGTTCGGATACTTTCCAGAACGGTTCTTTAGACAGCCGCCAGCCGAAGGAGTACGACGGAAAAAAGGCAAATCGCTGATTGGCTGGAAATTTTGACGAGCCATCGTAACGCCCATTGACTTCAAATAAATAGCGGTCTTTGAACGAGTAATTGAGCCGGGCAAAACCACCCTGAATTTTCCAGCGTTCCCAGCCGCCCGTCGTTGTAATGGCCTGGCCCAGCGCCAGACTGATGTCGTTGGCATCCTCGAAAATCAGACCGTTCCGTTGCGTTATCAGGCGTTTAAACGTCGATTGTTCGTAGTTATACCCAGCCAGTGCTTTTACGTAGTGATCCTGCTTGAACGAATTTTCATACTCCGTATAAAAATTCGTGGTCATGTAGGCCGTTTCGCGAAACGTATTGCCGAGGTAATTTGTCGTTGTTCCGACATAGGCAATCACGCCGGGTTTGATGCTGTACGGCACGGGTACGGCTTTTGCTACGTCGTTGTTATCAGTGTTCTGAATCGTAAAATCGCCTTTAACTCTGAATTTGTCCTTGAAAAACTGGGTCGCAAAGCCGGTCGTGTTTCGAAAAACCCGCTTGTTGTTATCGATGCCGTTTTTACCGTAGTAAAAGTCGCCGACCGTATACGCTGCCGACGCCGTAAGCGTGCCGTCAGGATTCAGCAGGGGCGATAACGGGTGGCCTTCATCGGCAATATTTCGCCAGATTCCCCCACCCTCGCCAACGTTCGACGGATTGTGGTAAAACATATCGGAATACTGCGACATGTTGTTGATACGTAGCCAGGGAAACGCCTGCACTGACCCCTTACCCATGAAATTGAACATCCGGTACTTGTCAGAATTGTAGCGAAACAGCCCATCCTGACCGTAGTAACGACCTGTAACCAGATAGCTGGCTTTGTCGGTACTCCCCGAAATGCTCAGATTTTGCTCAACGGCATGCGTACGATCTTTATACAACAGATCGTAATAGGCGGTATTGCCGTAATACACGTATTCGCCGGTAGCCGGATCGATTTCGACTTCGGGCAGTCCGCCCACCTCCGACCGTCGTTTTACCTCATTCAGGTACGCCTGCGAAAATTTGAGCGTTTTGTTGGCATTCTGCGGGAACGTACCGCCAAAGTTGACAAACGACTCCGCAAACATTGAGGCCCAGGTATAGCCATCAGTCACCAGATCGGGCTTGGCAATTGGGCTTTTGAACGAGTAATTGCTGGAATAGTTTACGTTTACTTTACCCACCGTTGGCACCTTTGTTGTGATGAGCACAACCCCGAACACGCCCCTTGCGCCATAAATCGACGCCGAAGCCGCATCTTTCAGCAGCGTAATGCTGGCCACATCATTAGGATTCAGCAAACTCGGGTCGCCCTCTACGTTATCAATCAGCACCAGCGCACTACCACCCTGCCCGATCGACGTAGTGCCCCTGATGTTGAAGCTAGGCGCCTGGTTCGGTTTGCCGTCGCCCATCTTGATATTGAGGTTCGGCAAAACGCCCTGAAGACCCTGATTCAAGTTCGTCATGGGGCGGTTATCGAATACGTCGCTCGTGATCATATCGACCGCGCCGGTCAGGTTGGCTTTCTTTTGCACGCCATACCCGACAACTACCACTTCGTTCAGGGTTTTCTGATCGGCTTTGAGTACTACGTTGATCGTGTTCTGACTGCCCGGTGTAATTTCCTGCGAGATGTAACCGACAAAGGAAAACACCAGCATAGCCGACCGATTCGGTACGGTAAGCGTATAACGTCCGTCGGCGTTTGTTGTGGTACCGCGCTGCGTTCCTTTCACAACGACGCTCACACCGGGTATGCCTGCGCCGGTTTCGTCGGCTACGGTGCCCGTAATAGTTTCATCGGCATTTACAATCAGGACTGCCGGATTCAGATTGGGTGGGATCACTACGTCCCGGACATGGTGTGCCTGAACGGTACTTGCCAACAGACTCGCTATGAGCACTAGCCTGCTGCTACGTAAGCATGAAGGGGGAATTCGGTAGAGTTGTTCCATGGTAAACGGTTTTTAGCATGGAAGATAAGAAGAAGTATTTTATTATGACTTTATCCAGAAAAAATAGAATTGTATTAACTATCTTATTCGCCTGAACACTAGTGCAACTGAGTAATTGCTACGTCTAGTCTTCTTTGTTTCGTGTATCCTGAAATCTTAATTGATTGTTCTATGAAATTGTACTATTTAGCTGGCTGGGTCATGCTCGTAACCACGGTATTCGGTTGTCAGACCAGGCAGCCGGACGTCCCAATTATCGGGACATGGGAACTGGTTTCGGCAACGACTACAGAAAAGGACTCAACCTTCTCTACCTTCGATCCGAGCCATAAAATGATTAAAATTATTAACCCCACGCACTTTGCTTTTTTAAATCACAAGCTAAATGTGCCCAAAGATTCGTCGAATGAATTTACAGCAGGCGGAGGAAAATACACCTTGGTCGACAGTACGTATACCGAGAATCTGGATTATTTCACAGACAAGAATTGGGAAGGCAACAAATTTGAGTTTGTCGTTAAAATCTCCGGCGATACGTTGATTCAAAAAGGCATCGAAAAAGTAGAGAAACTGAGCATCGACCGCATAATTATTGAAAAATACAAACGGGTCAGCAACTGAGTTTATCAATGAGCGAACCCGTTATTTCGTAAGTAACGCTTTGTCCTCGGCCAGCAGGCGCATTCGGTACGCATTCATGGCGGTACGTCCGAGCTGATTCACCAGACGATAATTAACGACAATCCCCACGGCGGCCCCGATGCCCGGAACAAGTTGCGCCATTTTGGCCAGGTCAATGTAATCGCGGTATTCCTGCTGAAACCGAAGCCAGTCGAACTGGTGAATGTCGTCGGGTAACTGACGGCTGTGCTCGGGCCAGTTTGCTACGTATTGATACACCTCCTGCCGTCTTTCCTGACTCGAAAACGCCAGTTGAAAAATGTACAGAATAAATACCCGTTCACGATAGTCATTGACGGAGAAACCATACAGACTGCCGATCTCGAATAACATTTTCATCTTTAGCGCCAGCAGAATCGGGAAATCGGCCAGACCGAGCAGAAAGCCTCCGGCGCCCGTTACGCCCCCTTCGGCAGCACTCGTTTTTTTGTAAAATTCAATTCGGCGCGCTACGGCCGCATCGCGCTCAATGAGCGTTTGCCCAGCTACGGGCTGACGCGATAAGAATTCGGCCCCAAACAAAACAGCCCGGGTCATTTGCTTGATCGTGGCCGTAATAACAGCGTGTACTTTGTCGGGGATAATCCGGTTAATCCGACGTTGTAGTGCGGTAGAAAATCGTCCAAACGTTGATGGCGGCTTTTGCATGGCCTGCTGCCAACGGGTCAGTTCTGTCTGGACGGCTTGTTCGTAGGGAGTCATGTGCATGGATTGAGCGAAATATACTATCTTCACCGAATTAAAACGCCAAATTGACTGTTTACTAATATACATCCTCATTAACTTCCACAAACGCCTGCTTGTCCAAGTATGAAGAATGTTTTTTTGCTTCTGGTTGCTGCTGTCCTTCTTTATTTTGTCAGCACCGGATACAAACCCAACCGTAACGTTGCCGTCGTTAAGCCAGTTGCCGCTCCTAAACACGAAAAATTCATTCCTTATCTCGACGTATACGACACACTTCGGCTAAGTCAGACCGGCCTGCAGAAGTCTGTTTTTGAGTATGCGCTGCGGGGTTGGCAGCGAGTAAGTCCAGACAA
>NZ_JBMDWV010000388.1:0-10950 GCF_048594605.1 Spirosoma sp. | reverse complement strand
CCGGAACGTTGATATTCTTTGTTTTTAGGTTGTGTTTCCATTTTTCCAAAACTCACACCACAACAAAATGATTGAATGCCTTCCAGATTGTAAACTATACTTTCCAAACCAACAATTAACGCACCATGAAAAAACTAGTCACCCTGCTTTTGGTCGGCCTGTTTGCTGGCGCCTGCCAAACCGATCACGTAGTACCGACCGATGGACTGCTGGTTATTGACCCATCCGAAAAAATCAGTTTAACGCCCAATGGTCCTCAATATGGCTACAGCGAGCTTACGCAGGAAATGCTGAAATGGCTTTTCGCGTTGCCGGTTGCCGACAGTCCGTTCAGTGATGAAGACGGGTCGGTTCATAAAAACACGCCCCAGCCAATTCCGGGCGTTACGTTTCTGTCGAGCAATCTGGGCGGTACATCCGTCCGAACGGCAACCGTTTCGTCGGATCAGTACCTGTTTATAAATCCGTTGGGGGGGCTGACGTTTTATTTCCGCAACGACATATGTGACCCTACGTTCACAATTCCGCCCGGCCAAACCGAAACGGAGTACTTACTTGGACTTGCCGCACCGATGATGGATGCGGTCACGAATGTATCAGTCAAAGTAGATGGCGTAAATCTGCTGACGGATCTGAAAAAATACCGGATAAAAACGCCTGCATTTGAGTTAGGTATTCACATGGACTATCTCGATCCGGCCTGCGATAACGGTACGCAGAAAGCAATAGCGGTAGACGATGGATTTTCTATTCTGCTCAAGCTACCCAAAGGTCAGCACACGATCGCGATGGCGGGCGAAATTCCCGACGCTGCCCACCCATTCACAACCGAGGTAATCTGGAACCTGACGGTAGAGTAGAAATTGGGTTTCTGATCTATGACTTAGCAAAAGCAAGTGTGGATTCAGAAACCCAACATCGTCTAGGTGGCAATGATCAGTTCGATTTCGTTGTCGTGAAAAACTTGCTTATGTTTTTCCTCAATGCCATTATCCGTAATAATGTAGTCGATTAAGGACAGAGCGCCTAAACTGGCAAAGGCACTTTTTCCCATTTTGGTTGAATCAGCTACCAGATACGTCGTATCAGCCGCGTCGATCATCGCTTTTTTAACGACCAGATCGCTGATACTCGGGTAGGTCAATCCGGATTTCAGGGAGATGCCCGCCGTAGCCAGAAACAGCTTCTGTACGTTTATACCCTTGAAAAAATCAGCGGCTTTCTGACCGGTCAGCGACAGGGTAGGTGGTTTAAACTCGCCACCTGTCACGATGAGTTCAATACCGGGTTCGGCACCGAGCATCATGGCAATGTTCAGAGCGTTGGTGATGACGGTCAGGTTTTTAAAACCTCGTAGTTTTTTAGCGATTTCCGTTGTTGTCGACCCTGAATCCAGGATGATACTGTCTCCACTTTCGATGAATTCCAGGCATTTAGCGGCTATCAGTTCTTTTCTGTCAATATTTTCCTGATTCCCCAGCGAAAATGTACGAACCTGATCTTCAACGTTTTTCAGGTAAGCGCCACCGTGCTCTTTGATGACCAGCCCATCCTTCTCTAGTTTTTCAAGGTCCTGACGGATGGTTACTTCGGTCACTTTAAAGATCCGGGCAAGGTCGATCACCTTGGCAGACCCATCTTCCTTTAATAGTTCAAGTATTTTATCCCGACGCTGATTCGGCAGCATAATCCTGTTTTCGTTTCTAAGTCGACCAAAAGTAAGGAAAAGAAATTTTTATACGCTATGATTTGTAAACACAGCCATTCATTAAAAAACGAAAATCATGTTCCTTACTGCTTCTGCATCTGAGCTTTCGTTGTGAGACTGGCGATTATTGCTGGAAGAAATCAATTCGATCGGCGTCGGTGTTGTTGCTGATATTTACTTCTCCACCACTGGTCCCGGCTATAGTAGTTACAATCGACAACGTACCGGATGTAGCTCCGGGACGCAGGGTTCCACTTAATCCAAACGACAGCAGATTGCCGGCACCTACCGACTGCAAGCTGGTTAATACGTAGTAGTCCGGGTTTGAAACGGCATCGAAGCTCCAGGTGCCATTTTGCACAGACTGACCACCGATGGAGGTAGCGGAATTGTTGAAACTTAGCTGAACTTTAGAATCTTTATTGAGGAGAACCGTGATGAGTCCTGAGCTGGCCGTACCATTCAGCTCGTACACATCAACCACAACAGTTACAGCCGTATTCCCAAAGGTGGTTGATGGACGGGCGTAAACAATCGGTGTTAGATCGGGACTGAGTAAATTGATGGCATAATCCTCGGTTTCGCCAAGGGGAAGCGTAACAAAACTTCGTTCATCAGCGGTTGTGCCGCCGGCATCAACTAACGTAGCCGGATCGACAGAGGTGATGCGGAAGCGCGCATAAGAGCTTCCCGGCGTTTTCGGAATACTCGTTAGCGGCCAGGTCAGGGTAAGGTTGGTTAAGGCATTATTGGTTGTAAAACTGGCTGTTGTATATTCTGCAGGCTCAAAACTGCCATTGCGATTAAAATCAACCCAGGCCATTACGTATCGGGTGGCTGAAGCGTCGGCTGTATTTTTGAAAACAGGTAAACTGACCGAGTAACTCGAACTGGTCAACGCAACGGCGGTAGGAGAACTGGCGAACCCGTCTTCGTCATCAACCCCATTCGTATCGTCGCCATCCGCCGAAGACGTAGTGTATGAAGCGAGCTCTTCGTCCGCAGCCTGGGCACCAATACGTAGCGTAGTCGGGTTAACTTTACTACCCGTCTCGATCAACGGGGTTCCGCCTTCTGAACCGGTAAAGCCAAGGTAATTGGTGAATTCGCCACTGGTAGCGCTGGGATTGCCACCCGAAACCGCAGGCTGGAAGACATTAAGCGCTGAAGAATAGGAGGCTGGACCATCGCCACCATCGGAGGATACCATTACGCCTAAAGCGATAGCGGAATTACCTCCACAGAGCAATTCAACATTGGACGTTAGCGGGTTTGCAGCAGTCGTATTTTCCCGCTTCGTGTATAATAGCCCAACGTTGCCGCCACCTATTTGCAGACGGGCTACGGTATTATTATCAGAAAACCGGATTTTCTGCTCCTGATCGCCATCATTTAACCGTTTTTCCAGAAGCTGCCAGGCCGATCCATTGGTACTCATCTGCTCGTATTCAGTGCCATCGTCAGATTCGGCATTGGCAAACAACAGAGCCAGGTCAATGGGCAGCCCATTGAGCGTAGCATAGGTGCGAATACGAAAATTCGCCTGTAAAGGGGCTCCACCCGTGCCTGTTGCGCCCTGCGTATTAATGGAAAGCCCATTAACAAGATTGTTAGCAACACCAGCTCCGCCAATATTATATAGATCATCCATCCCGTCGGCATACCACACCCCTGGCTTGTACGGTATTAGGCGCACATTGGAAAGAGAGCCGTCAATAGTCTGACCGGAAAAAGAGACGTTGTCAATCGTTACGTTAACGATAATCTGACCTGCCTGAAAACTGCGCGTTGCCGAGCCACCTGCCGCTATTCCGGTGGCTAGATCGCTGAACGTGAGCCAGTGAATGTCCTGTTTGTATAGCCCCGTACCACCGGTCGCTTTTTGGGCCTGTGACCAGGCGTAGTTCGTCGTGAAAAGCCCGGAACATAGACCGATCCAGAGGCCGATAACCTTTAGTGTAGTTCGTTTGTGCATTCTGTTTAATAGAATTAAGGACATAATACATTCAGGAAAAGTGGGCCCACAGCCAATTGGCCTCCATCTGTATCGCAGGAGATGAATAACCACCACGGATGAACTGGCCAGGCTATGAGTCCTGAAGGGTGAGCAATCAGAATTGGAAGAAAAAGAATCTAAGCGGGAAATATCAGGCTGACAGGCGTAGTCCAGGGCCTTTCACAAACGTGCCGTAGGATCGACTGGCAAGGTGAATCGTTAAGTCTTCTGTGTTATGACCTGTGTTTATTACTAGTTGGACAACGTAAAAATAGCGCATATAAAACGTAATTGATTTGATGGGGATGATATGAGGATTCATTGATATAATTACCAATGAGCCAGCATTTTAACAAATAATCTCCTATTATCACATTGATGAATAAAAATGTTTTCAGAAAGGAGAAATTGTAAAAAAAGAAGTGCACTAATAACAGTAATGCTTAGCAGGAGCCAGCATGGAATAGTCAGGCTAGGGCAGGGTATTTCCTGGAAAACTCAGGGTAAACGAATCTTTTTTAACCTATTCTACCCACGTCAACCGTTTGCAGGCACGATACGTATTAACAACCATACTAACCCTGTTTTCTGCTAAGTTTCCCGAACTGGGCGCGCTGAGTCATACATAGCCGAAGCTCGCAAAATAATAGCAGAACGAAATACCTATTCTAGGCCTAAATGAACAGAATGAAAGGGTTTCTGTTGGAAAAACAAAATAAAAGAAAGAAAACGAAATATTTTATGGGTAAGTATAGGAAAGTTAACCATACTCTATCATCTACTTTCGTATAGGGATTTTGGCAATATAAAACGATTGTATTGACTATTTTACAGAAAACTTCTAAGGCTATGCACGCACTTTTTACCTGTCGACGATCGTGGCGAATCTGCCTGATCTTTAGTTTGCTTTGTTTTACTTTTGCTCAGACGTTTGGGCAGGAACAATCGATTACGGTTACGGGTAAAATCACGGATGAAACAGGAAAAGGGTTGCCTGGTGCTTCCATTCTGGTGAAATCATCGAAAAACGGAACGATCTCAAATCAGGATGGGGCCTTCTCCATTTCAGCGCCTGGAAATGCAGTGCTGGTCATCAGTTCGATCAGCTACGAAACTCAGGAAATACCGGTAAATAATCGGGGGGTTATTGACGTGTCGATGTTGCCTTCCAACAAAACCCTTAACGAAGTAGTCGTGGTTGGTTATGGTACGCAGAGTAAGCGAGCCATCACTAATGCTGTGGCATCAGTAGGCTTTAATGAGTTCAAAGATCGCTCCTTTAGCAACGTAACACAGTCGCTGGCGGGTAAAGTCGCTGGGGTAAACATCACCCAGTCGCAGGGGGCGCCGGGCGTCTCGCCAATTATCCGGATTCGGGGTGTCAGTTCCATTACGGCCGGAACCAACCCACTGTTTGTGGTCGACGGCGTGCCGCTCGAAAATTTCAACCTAAATCTGATCAATCCACAGGATATTGAGTCGGTTGATATTCTGAAAGATGCCTCGTCAGCGGCTATTTATGGCTCTCGGGGCGCTAATGGCGTCGTGCTGGTAACGACCAAACTGGGAAAACCCGGTAAAACCAATATCAGCGCGGGCTACGAATACGGCATTCTGACCGTAACGCGTAAAGTGCCCATGATGAATGCGCAGCAGTGGATTGGTTATTACATCGATGCGCACAACAATGCCTGGGTCGATTTGAATCCGGCGGTTAACAAAGCCTCGGATCCCAATAGCGCACGCCCATCGACGTACCGTATTCCCGAAGAGTTTATCAACAATCCACAGCAGTTTGGCAACGGCACCGACTGGCAGGATGTCATGTTCCGCGTAGCGCCTTCGCACAACGCTCAACTTTCCGTATCGGGCGGCACCGACAAAACGCAGTTCCTGTTTTCGGGCGCTTATCTTGATCAGCAGGCCGTTCTTGATGAAAACTACTACAAACGCCTGGCGTTACGTACCAACATCAAACATAAGGTTTCAGAGAAATTCTCGCTTGGTTTGAACCTGGGGGCTACGACTATTTTTGACCGGACTGAAGGGACACAGGGTAAAAGCGACGTAGTGAGTCTGGCGATTCAGAGCGATCCGATCTTCCCGGTTTATAACGAAAACGGCAACCTGGGCTATCGTGACCCGAACTCGGTCTGGAGCAAATACATCGCTTATAACGACCTAAACCTCTGGCATCCGTACTCACTAACGCGCTTTTATCACAAGCAGCAGAAGTCGTTCAATACGTTAGGAACCGCCTTTGCCGAATACTACATCATTTCCGATCTGAAGTTCCGGACGAGCATCAGCGGCAACCTGTTCAATACGCGTCTGAATTCGTATCGGGTTAAAAATCAGGGCTACGGTTATTCGGGATTGCTACCCGCCGAAGGAAACGTACAAACAACCTACATGCTGAACTGGCTGTCGGAAAATACGCTGACGTACGACAAACAGTTTGGCGATCATAGTCTGAACGTACTGGCTGGGTACTCGGTCCAGAAACAGCGCGATGAATTTGCCACCGTTACGTCGGGTAGCTTCCCGAACGACCTGGTCGAAACCCTGAATGCGGGCGTTGTGACCAGCGGCTCCAGTACGGCTTCTGAATGGGCCATGATTTCGTACCTGGCGCGGGCACAGTACAATTTTCAGAATAAATATTTCCTGACGGCCGCCATTCGTCGGGATGGTAGTTCGCGGTTCGGGACAGACACGCGCTGGGGGTATTTCCCCTCCGTATCGGCCGGTTGGATGATTTCTGACGAAGCCTTTATGAGCAACCTCAAGTTTGTTTCCAGCCTGAAACTACGGGCCAGCTACGGGATTGCGGGGAACAACCAGATTCCAAACTATGGAGCGATCAGCTTACTTGGATCGACGAATTACGTATCGGGTTCGGCGCTTGCCTCGGGTCTGACTATCGCCAACATTGCCAACCCCAATCTGAAATGGGAACGTACGGGTCAGTTAAACATTGGGGTTGATTTACGCGTGCTGAACGACCGGGTCGGGCTGTCGGCAGAGTTTTATAACTCGGTTACACGCGACATGCTGCTGAACGTACCGGTGCCTGATATTTCCGGCTTCTCAACCCAGCTGACAAACATCGGCCGGATGCAGAACCGGGGTGTCGAGCTGAATCTGAATACGAAAAATACGACCGGTAAAGTGGTCTGGACAACGGATCTGAACTTCAGTGTCAATCGCAATAAAGTGCTCCAGCTCGGTCCTAGCAACGCCCCGATCGTATATACGGATTTCGTGGTGGCAGTCAAAACCGAAGTGGGACAACCGATCTCGAATTATTTTGGCTACGTAGTGGATGGGGTATTTAAAAACCAGGCTGCTGTGGATGCCTACCCGCATTACAGCACCACCAAGCCAGGTGATCCAATCATCCGGGACGTTAACGGCGACGGAAAAATTACACCGGACGACCGCACCTCGCTGGGGAACTTCCAGCCTGATTTCACGGCGGGTATAACCAACACCATTTCGTTCAAAGGTTTCGATTTCTCGTTCCTGCTGCAGGGTACCTACGGGGGTGAAATTGTTAACCAGAACTTCCGCTACCTGGGCTTCTGGAACAACGGGCGGAACATGTTTGCGAGCGTCGATAACCGCTGGCGTTCGGAAGCGGACCCCGGCGATGGGAAGCATTTTCGCGCTACGTTGGGTCTGACGGGTTTGCAGGACCAGTTTCACAGCCTTTGGGTAGAGGATGCGTCGTTTACACGTCTGAAAAACATTCGTCTGTCGTATACGCTGCCAACGTCGCTGACCAGCAAAACGCCATTCCGGGTTGCGCGTGTCTATGTGAATGCGGATAACGTGTATCTGTGGAGCAAATACACCAACTACGATCCTGAAAATACGACGTACGGTGCCAGCAATTATTCCAGCGGGGGCAATGGTCTGAACGCGTCGGGCAATGCGCCAAACGGTGCCTTCATCGGTGTCGATTACGGTTCGTACCCTATTCCGCGCGTCGTTACGGTCGGCCTGAAAGTTGATTTTTAAATCGTCAAGACATCTCATGAAAGCTATAAAACCTATTTTAACCCTGCTCTGCATCGGACTTTTAGCCAGCAGCTGCAAAGAATCGTTCCTGAATCTTACCCCACTGTCGAATGCAACGGCCGACAATTTCAGGAGTCGTGACGATTTTGAGCTGGCTGTCAACGGAGCGTATGCGTCACTGTATACGGTCTATCATCCGGAAGGACCGGTTTCGTACGCCAACGAGCAGATGAGCGACAACGCCATTATGTTCAATATTTCAGGGATTCAGGCCGACAAGTGGCAGTTCAAAGATTACAGCTTAGCTACAGCCAATACGATGGTGTACCAGTTCTGGCAGGATTGTTACAAAGCCGTTTTCAATGCCAACATCGTCCTGGATCGGATCGAAGGCGCCAGCCTGGATGCTACGTATAAAGATGGGGTCAAAGCACAAATGATGTTTCTCCGTGCTTTATACTATTTTAACATGGTACAACTCTGGGGCGACCTGCCTATTGTGACAACGCCTTTGACGGGGGAGGAGAGTTATAAAGTGTTACGTTCGCCCGCCAGCGCTGTGTACGATCAGATCAAAAAAGACCTCATTTTCGCGGCTGAAAAGCTACCGTTAGCGTCGGCTATCACTATACCCGGCCGGGCGTCGAAAGGTGCCGCTCAGACGCTGTTAGGTAAAGTGTATCTGACCCTGGGCGATAAGACGTCGGCAGCTAACGTACTGAAGGAAATGTATAACAGCAACCAGTATTCGCTGCTGCCAAACTATGCTGACTTATGGGGGCCAAGTGTCAAGAACACGAAAGAATCCATCTTCGAAATCCAGTTTTTAGGTGGAAATGCGTCAGCGCCCTTTAGCCGGTACTACCAGACGTTCTATCCAAATAACAACTTCCTCGGTTTTTACGGGGGCGGTATGAACCAGGTGACCGACGATCTGTACAACGAATACGAAGCGGGCGATACGCGTCGGGATGCTACGATTGCACTCGGTTATAATAACGCCGGTACGTTCATCAATCAGAAATACCCGATTAAATGGACCGATACGAAAGCGACTCAGGTAGGAGGTAACCCGTTGGCTAACAACAACTTCATGGTATTACGTTATGCCGATGCGCTATTGCTGCTCTCCGAAGCAACTGGCGACGCTACGTATCTGAATCTGGTTCGGACCCGGTCAAAACTGCCCAAGTTTGGCGACGCTACGTATCCAACGGCCAAGTACCCGACGCTCGACCTGGCGATTGAGCATGAGCGCCGGGTTGAGCTGGCTATCGAGTTCAACCGCTGGTTCGATCTGAAACGGACGAACCGTGCCATTCCGGTGCTGACGGCAAAAGGCAAGGCAATAAACCAGAACAAACTACTGTGGCCAATTCCGCAGATTGTCCGCACGCAGAACGAAGCCATTACCCAGAATCCGGGGTATTGATTTCCTGGCGGGACCAGTTCGACCCCGCTGGGGTCAGATGTTTATAGACATGAATCCGTTCCTATAAACATTTGACCCCAGCGGGGTCATACTTCCTGGTGGGTAAACTTCTTTTCGCGATTAATGCGATTGATAAAATCATACAAACCGCCGAAAAAATCATACAGAGTGCAGCTTGAAAAAAACGCATTCTTTGTACATGCTAAACCCACTACGTAACCGAGTACTTTTTCTTGCCTTTTTAGCGACCATCGTCATTGGCTGTACTACGTCTGACAAAAAAGAAAAACAGCCTGATTCCCCGCAGTTGACTGTATCCGGAAATGCTCGATTTCTGGCCGTTGGCGACAATAAACCGTTCTTCTGGCTGGGCGACACCGGCTGGTTATTATTTACCCGACTGAATCGCGACGAAGTAGAAACCTATCTGGAAAATCGGAAGCAAAAAGGCTTTAACGTGATTCAGGTGATGGTGCTGCATACGCTGGGCGCGACCAACGTTTACGGCGATTCGGCGCTTATTGGGAAAAATATAGCGACGCCAAAGCTAACCGAAGGCAATACGTTCAGCGATTCAACGCAGTACGATTTCTGGGACCATATTGATTTTGTGGTCGATAAAGCGGCCGAAAAAGGCATTTACATGGCGCTGGTGCCGCTGTGGGGCAACAACGTGAAGAGTAAACGCGTCAATCAGGAGCGCGCCAAAGCATACGCGGAGTTCATCGCCAATCGCTACAAAAACCGGCCAAACATCATCTGGCTGGATGGGGGCGACATCAAAGGCGCAGATTCACTGGAAGTCTGGAAAACCATGGGCCGAACCATCAATCAGGTCGACTCAACGCATCTTATTACGTTCCATCCGCGCGGGCGTTCGTCTTCGTCGGAGTGGTTTCATAACGAATCCTGGCTGGATTTCAACATGGTGCAGTCGGGCCACAAATCGTATGCGCAGGATACGTCGGCGAAAGATAACGTGCACTACGGCGAAGATAACTGGCGCTACATGCAGGCTGATCTGGCCATGAAACCCACCAAACCAACCATCGACGGCGAACCATCCTACGAGCAGATTCCACACGGACTCCACAATCCGAAAGACCCGCGCTGGACCGCCGATGACGTACGACGCTACGGGTACTGGTCGGTTTTGGCCGGTGCATTCGGGTACACATACGGGCATAACTCGATCATGCAGTTCTACAAGCAAGGCGACAAAAAGAGTTCGTTCGGTGCCATCGACGACTGGACAAAGGCCATCGATGCGCCGGGTGCCGGACAGATGATACATTTGAAAAATCTGATACTCGCGCATTCCTTTTTTGATCGCGTTCCCGATCAATCGCTCATTGCCAATCAGGGCGAACGCTACGATTATCTGGTTGCCAGTCGCGGACCCGATTACGCGCTGATTTACACGTATACGGGACGTAACATCAAACTCAACATGGGCAAGCTGGAAGGTGATAACGTAACGGCGTCGTGGTTCAGCCCGCGCGATGGTAAAACGACCGCTATTGGTGACGTAGCAAACACAGGTGTTCAGGAATTTAACCCACCCGCCGAGCCTAAAAACGGCAACGACTGGGTATTAGTCATTCAGAAGAAATGAAGCGTTTAATCTACCTGTTTGCGGCTGTTGTCGGGTTGAATTCCTGCTCAAAAGATGTGTACATGTTCACGTCATTTCACGAGCCTGCCAATGAGGGGCTTCGGTTGCTCTACAGCGACGATGGTTACAAATGGTCCGATCTGAACCGGACGTTTCTGAAGCCCGAAATCGGCAGT
>NZ_JBMDWV010000387.1:0-5272 GCF_048594605.1 Spirosoma sp. | reverse complement strand
CACCTGCGATTTAAGAAGCTGCAATTCAGCCTGTAATTTTTCGCGCTCGATTTGCTGATAGGCCTGCTGTTTGAGTTACCAGACTTTAACTAACCGGATCGCAGCCGCAAAGCCGCCGATTGTAGTGCCTCCGCGCATACCACCCATCATGGCCGCAACAAACGAATTTCTGACAGCGGGCGCACCTACGCATATACGTGCCGGGTCCACTACGTATATGGAAAGCAAGGCCGAACAGACAGCTGTACCAAGAACGATAGCGATAAGTGCAACCACCGCCCAGCCGTAACGACCCCTGAACAGAAAGCGAGGCATGAGCCAGTAAATAATGCTATACGTGAATAACATGTGGGCTGGCATAAACAGCAGCGCATCGAGAGCCGCCATACTAAATCCCTTCAGAAAGGCCACAGGCCAGGGTACGCCTTGCCGTAGTAAATGGTTGGCCGGAAGAAAAGAATACGTTATCGTAAAAAATAGCGTCCAGATTAGCCAGAATAACCCATGCCGGGCCAGCCGCTGACGAGGTTGGTTGGAGAAGACGAATTCGCTATTCAGACGTTGCATACATCAGCCGATTGCTTACCCGAATATAGACAAACGAGCAGGCTTGACCTACCAATAGTCTTGTTTATCGACAGACGACGGGCTTTTATCGCTGAATGGCGTTTTTTGGAGAGAAAAGGCGTTGATAGACAGTTATATGACGTATAGCTATGGACGGATGCTACGTAGCGAAAACCTAAGCGGAGAGTTCCGTGTGTTTCTACTTTTGAATCAGTTATCGACTAATCGTAAACACACAAATCAAGCATACCATGAACGCACTCTCTCAAATCCGTCTGGCTGTAGCGGCCGTTTTATGTATAGCAGCTTCGTTTACAGCACAAGCCCAGACAAAGAAAGAAAGTCTGGCGCCCCACGAAGGATTTTGGGTGGTTGAATCAACACCTAAAAACCGCCAGTGTACAGTACGTTTTTACACAAACGACCAGAAATTGATTTACGAAGAAACAATGAATCGTAAGTTAAATATCAACTTTAAACAGACCAAACGCCAGTTGAATGCAGCTTTGGAACAGGCCATGTTTGTCTGGAATGCTACGTATAAAGTGCCTACCGACCGCCAGTGGGTAGCTGTCCAGTTTGACAAGCGATAGATAGTCCGATACGTGTATCTGTTAATGGTGTGGGTAAATTATTTCGTACGATCGCTTTGATACGTATCACATAATTACTCACTCTTCATGCAATCCAACAGACGTACATTTATAAAGAGCTTGTCGGCGGCTTCGGCACTGGTGGCTACGGAAAGCATCGCTAAGCCATTTGGCTTTCCGGCTTACATTCCGAACCTGAAGAAGATTGCGCCAAATGATAAGATCCGAATCGCCACCATCGGAATGGGCATTCAGGGCAACTATGATACGCAGGCCGCACTACGTAATCCCGACGTTGAACTGGTTGGTGTAGCTGATTTATACACGGGCCGGCTCGAACACGCGAAAACAGCTTTCGGTAAAGACAAAGAACTCTTTACAACCCGCGACTACCGTGAAGTTCTGGCTCGCCCAGACGTTGATGCGGTCCTGGTTGTTACGCCTGATCACTGGCACGATCATATCACCATTGCAGCACTGAAAGCCGGGAAACACGTTTATTGTGAGAAACCGATGGTGCAGCACCTCAACGAAGGCAAGGCGGTGATTGACGCCTGGAAAAAGTCGGGCAAAACCATGCAGGTGGGTAGCCAGCGGATCAGCAGCGCAGCGTTTCAGGAGGCTAAACGACTGGTGCAGGCAGGCGACATAGGAGCCATTAATTATATTGAGTCGAATAACGACCGGTTTAATGCAATTGGAGCCTGGAACTACTCTGTGCCGCCCGATGCTTCGCCCCAGACGGTTGATTGGGACCGATTCCTGGGTGATGCTCCGAAGAGACCGTTTGATGCTACCCGATTTTTCCGCTGGCGGAACTATAAAGACTATGGCACAGGCGTAGCGGGCGATTTGTTCGTACATCTTATTACGGGTGTGCACTTCGTGACCAATACGCTGGGACCAACGCGGATTTTCTCGTCCGGCAATCTGGCCTACTGGAAAGATGGGCGTGACGTTCCTGACGTAATGTCGTGTATTATGGATTATCCTAAAACCGACAAGCATGAGGCTTTCCAGATGGTACTACGTGTCAATTTTGCCAACGCGGGTAAGATCAGCAACGTAACGCGTATTATTGGCAACGAAGGACAGATTGAATTTTCGGAGGACAATCTCATTATGACCAAAAAGAAACTGCCTATTGCGCCAGGTTATGGCAATTACGACAGCTTCTTTACGTTCACAGAGCCTGTACAGCAGGAATTTGTGAAGCAATACGATGCGAAGTACCCGCCTGATACACGTACGGCAGAACCTGTAAAAGAAGTGAAGTTTAGCGCTCCGAAAGATGACGACGCGCATGCCAAGCATTTCGGCGACTTTTTCACAAATGTTCGAAACGGAAGTCAGGGAACAATCGAAGATCCTGTGTTTGGCTTCCGGGCTGCTGCACCCGTTTTAGCCTGTAACGAAAGTTATTTCGAGCAAAAAGTTGTGTATTGGGACCCCGTCACAATGACCCAGAAGGGCCCTGCAAAAACCAGTGCGCCTTCTTCCAAAAAGAAAACGCTTGCTTCCGCAAAAACTACATCTAAAAAATCATAATTAATGACATAAATAATCTTCCTGAGTAGACACCTGCGGTGTCTACTCAGGAAGATTATTTATGTGTGACGTAAGGTTGGGAAAGGCTGATTAATAAACTTGCCTTGTAAACGATCTTCTGAAAACTGAAAACAAAGTGTGCCGCTTAGTAAATTTAATTATATTTAAACAGTCTACTTCTAATCTATTGATGTACATACATTGTATTTAGAAATAGATTTACACAAAATATTATCTATTGCCCTTCATCTTGACCTAAATGTAATCTTTTGTGCGGAAAAGTAATTTGACAGACGAAGAAACGATTCGGCAGTATCTTTCTGAGCATCCTAATCAGTGTTTCGAGACGCTTTATGAACGTTACGTCTCGAAAGTGTATCAGCGCTGTCTGTATATGACTAAAGATACAGAAAAAGCTCAAGACTTTACCCACGATATCTTCATGAAAGCTTTCAGTAAACTGGACGACTTTCAGCAGCGATCAAGCTTTTCTACCTGGCTGAATTCGATTGCGAATAACTACTGCTCAGATCAGCTTCGAATAGCAAAACGATTAAATACCACCCCTATAGATACCAGTCTGGAAGACAGCATTACAGATTCCAGGGAATCTTTAGCTGAAGAGGAAAGTCTGGAGCGGGTACGCCAGGCTATGGGAAGCCTAGCGCCTTCGGAACAGCTTTTATTACGTCAGAAGTACGAGGAAGGTATGAGTATCGAGGCTCTAGCGCAGCTGTACAACATAAAGGTGAGTGCAGTAAAGATGCGACTAAAGAGAAGCCGAGATCGGGTTCAGCAAATCTATAACCAGCTTTGACGAGCTGCCACCCCGATACGACTCACTAAATGGTTATTGCTGAGACTCGAAAATAGCCATCGCTTTATCGATTATTTCATCATCTACTCCATCTACGGTCAGTTCATTATCATTTTCGACGTTGCTGACAACGGTAACCGTATCCATATCTAAACTGGGGTCTGCTAAAAAAAGCGCAGCCCGGAATCGTTCTTCAATCCGTCGGTTCAGTGCATCGTTAACATTATGCGTGAGCTCGTGAGCCAATTCAATTTCTTTTTCGCTGTTACTCATAATTATTGAATAGTTAGTAAACAAAGATTTTAGTTTGCTCCATAAGCGAAATGGACGCACAATCTAAAAAGAACTTACTTAAAAAATGGAATTTTTGCGCAAAAAATACATTGGATGGTAAGTTTGACAAATGTTAAACTAGTCATAATTGGTGATGTTTAGTGATCTATGCTATGGTCTAAGCCTATAACGCCTGTAAGAAACACTAAGGTCACTACAGTTCTTCAGCGGCCAGGCGAATCATTTTGCCTTCGTCATTCCAGTACAAACACGATTTTCCATCCTCGCCTGCCAGCGCCAGTGTTAGGCCGTGTTCTTCAGCATAATGATCCATTTGCGACCGGACGTCTACTATTTCCTCATATGGCACTACTACGCGCTTGACAATACCATAGGCAGGTCCAGTCCAGAGCGTTAACGTTATCTGCGCTTTCATGACTGTTGTTATTTGAGCGTACTCTCAGTTGAACAGTTACCGTTTTACGAATAATCCTACTTAATCTATGTCCTAAACTCAAACAATCAGGGCATGTTTCGTATAATTGACAGGCTCTTCTGTAAAATCAACTGATCGAAATGCATCTCACGACTTATTAAATCGTTTCTGCCATGTCATTTTCTAATTCTGTCATCTGGATTACAGGAGCCTCATCAGGGATTGGTGAAGCTATCGCTATTGAACTGGCAAAGGGACAGAATGTCAAACTGATTTTATCCGCCCGGAATGAAGAAGCCCTGCAGCAGGTGGCTGAGCGGACCACGTTGCCTGCATCCAATGTACTGGTACTGCCAATGGATATGCGTGAGGTACGTAGCATGAATGAACACGTAGCGCAGGTTCTACAGCAGTTCAATCGGATTGATTATGTATTTCAGAATGCGGGTGTTACACAGCGAAGTTCGGTAGTCGAGACAGACCTTGCTGTGTATCAGCAACTAATGGATATTAATTTTTTGGGTGCAGTGGCACTTACTAAAGCCGTTTTGCCTCATATGCTAACTCAGAAGAGCGGCCATTTCGTCGTTACCAGCAGTGTGGCGGGTAAATTAGGTACCAAACAGCGGTCTGGTTACTGCGCGAGTAAGCACGCGCTGCATGGCTTTTTTGATTCGCTTCGGGCTGAAACGTATCATGCTGGTCTGCGTGTGACTATGGCTTGTCCCGGCTATATCCGCACCGATATTTCGATGAATGCTCTTGATGCCAGCGGCAGGAAACACGGTAAGATGGACGAAAATCAGCTGAATGGGATTCGCCCGGAAGAGTATGCCGAAAAACTGTTAAGAGCCGTATCCCAACAAAAAGAAGAAGTTTATATAGGTGGCAGAGAGATTGCAGGCATTTATCTAAAACGATTTCTGCCGGGTGTACTCTCCAGACTGCTACGAAATCGGGATGCAACGTAGCACTTCACTACGCCCTGAGCGCTAGATTCGGGACGTAGTGAAGCGTTATATATTTCTACTTTCCACT
>NZ_JBMDWV010000386.1:0-9687 GCF_048594605.1 Spirosoma sp. | reverse complement strand
GGCAGTAGCTGCCAAAGGATAATCATTTTGCTACGTATATTAAGTGAACCAGCGCACTAATAACCTCGCTACGTTAATTCGATGGGATATACGGTTTGCCGATAGCTAACTTATCGCCAGATAGATCGGCTTCGAACAGATGTGGAATGCGAACGGTACGTCCATTTATGCTTTTATGGCTATGAATGGACATGAGTAACTTGCCATCCAGTGACTGAAATAACATGCCATGCCCATAATTGAGTGGCGTTATAGGCTCTTTTTCGTGTATCCAGGGACCATCCAGCGTACCACTTTTTGAATAAGCGACACCCTGAGTGTAAACGTCGTAAATCCAACTGGTCCATATCATGCCCAACCGGCCTGTCTTCGTATTGAACAGATACGGGCCATCGGTGACTTTATTGGGGCGATCCCTGCCGTGGTCATCTTTCTCCCGGCTCCAGGGCGAGTCACTAGCCCGGAACAACAGTTTACCCGTACCAATCGTACCGCTCAAATCAGGTTTTAATTCGATTTTTTCGATGGTTCCATTTAGATTTTGCAGCCATTCGTAGCAATACACCATGTACGGCTTGCCGTTTTTATCGGTCCATAACGTTCCATCCAGCGTAGGTTTATCAGCCGGCAGATACGTAGCATCCTGCATCGGTACGTATGGGCCATCGGGTTTATCGCTAACCAATACGTGACAGGCGCGTCGTTCGATCTCTCTGCCTTTTACCGTATCAATCTTGACTGCCCGGTTAGTGAACGTAGCAAAGTAGTAGTACTTGTTTTTGTAGGCGTGAATTTCGGCAGCCCAGATCATCGGATTGGGGCCCATCCATGAGTTCGGGTCGGTTTGCGTTACTTTGTAGGGACCGTCCCAAAGTTTTAGGTCTTTACTTTTCCAAAGCATGCCCCCTGTTCCGGTCATGTAGTACGTACTGGTTGGGCGATCGGCCAGAATAAACGGGTCACTCAATCGAATGGAATCCAGCGGAACGTTTGTCCTGATCGCGCGTACCCTGCTTTCCTGTGCTTTCAGCGAGTACGAGATAAACAGGCAGCTTACTAACATCAACCAGGTACTTTTCATAGTTCGTCGGGGGCGGGCTGAGTTTGTGATAGTTTGGGGTTGTCTAACGGCTATATACACGTAATGAAAGGCGTTTCCTCAACAATTATACCCCAACTTAGCCAGCAAAGACGCAGAATGGACCCATGGAATTCAGACTCGCAGCGAACCGCGGAATCCTCTGGCAGCGTAGTACGATTCGGCACCGTTGTGGTACAGAAAAACCGTGTCGTAGCGACGGTCGCAAAAGAGAGCCCCACCGAGTTTTCTGATCTCAGCCGGTGTTTTTACCCAGCTCGACGTTTTCAGGTCGAACTTACCAAGTTGCTGCAGCTCCCGGTATTGCTCTTCGGTTAAGAGTTCGATACCCATCTCAGCGGCCATATCCATAGCCGTATTTTCGGGTTTATACTCTTTTCTTGATTCCCACCCGGCCCGGTCGAAACAAAGACTCCTGCGCCCTTTGGGACTTTCGGCCGAACAATCGTAAAAAACGTATTCGCCCGTTTCTTTATCATACCCAACCACATCCGGCTCACCTCCCGTCATTTCCATGTCGTCCAGGAACCACAATTTGTCAGGATTAGCTTCCAGCTTTGCCTGTACGTTCGCCCAGTCAAGTCCTTGATGACGGTTTCGGTTTTTCTCGAAACGGGCTTTTAGTACGTTAAGTAATTCATTACGTTGTTCTGGAGATAACTCCCTCCTATCGGCTTGTTTCATAACCTGTTAGCGTAATTTAGATACGATATTCTGTAATCTGTTGTGGGCCATATTGATACCCTGAGTAAAAGGCAATTTTAGCATCTGGTCTCTGAGAGTCACGGATTTGTAGACGACATGCATCGTCAGTTTACTGGTGTCGTGTGTGAGTTTTTCAAACTCCAGAAACTCAAGCTGGACGCCAAACCGGAGCGCAGAAGCGACTGTATTCCTCATTTCAAACGTCCGCGTGATTGTCTGATTCGGTACAAATTCATGAATAACCCCATTGATCTGGAGCACTACGTTCCCCTGCGCATCGGACGTTTCAAACTGGTAACTACCGTGCTTTTTATTTTCCAGTTTCACTACGTTCGTTCCCATCCACTGCGCAACAATTTCGGGCTCTACGTACGCTTTAAACAGCAACTCCAGCGGTAAATCGAATTCCCGCGTAATAATGAGTTCCTGCTTACCATCTTCAGCAGCCACCTTTGTTTTTCGCTCCATACGTGTCTACTGGTTTGCACCGTAGTTTTTCATGATACGTTCCAGCTTGTTGAATCGGTCATCCCACATCTGACGAAAGGGCTCAATAAAGTCGGCGACCTCTTTTATCTTTTTCGCATTAAGGTGGTAGTAGATTTCCCGACCGTTTTGCTCCTGCGTGAGCAATTCGCACTCGGTGAGGATTTGCAGATGTTTGGAAACCGTTGGCCGGGCAGTGTCAAAGTTAGCCGCGATAGCCCCGGCGGTCATGGCCTGGGAAGCCACCAGCAACAGAATTGTCCGTCTGGTCGGGTCAGCTATGGCCTGAAATACGTCTCGTCTTAAGTTCATTACGTAGCCATTTGACTACAAATATAAATGTAGCTATTTGACTACGCAAATTTTTTGAGAAGTTTAGCAATTGGCTATTTTGCTTATAACAGGCGCAGGAGCTTAAGTTTGGTTATGAATGATTTAGCATTAAGGCTGATAGCCTGCTTATATGGCTACGCACTTCATTGAGCTTCAACAAACAGATTGATTTACAAGAAGATACATTCGCCCAACTCCATCAGGGTAGCATAGACGACAGGTCGGATGCATGCGTAGGATAGGCAAATAACGTATCACTCAGTGCTTTCGCTGTGATGCGATGCTTCATTGCCAAGGTGAACACGTTAATAAGTTCATCATAGCCAGAACCCAGCAAATGCACGCCTACAATCTGATCCGTTTCTTTGTCAACAATGGTTTTAAATCCTGAAACCGGCTCATTGATACGTCGGGTAACGTACCAGTCAGAGGTTTCCTGAAAGGTCACGTGTACGTTACGTCCCTGCTCGCGAGTCTGTTCTTCGGTCAGGCCGACAGAGGCTAACGGTGGTACCGTAAATACAGTTGTCGGGACGCGCTCATCAGTATAGGTTTTCCGATTTCCATTCAGAATATTTTCCGCAACAATTTTACCTTCATACGACGCCAGAGGGGTGAGGGGCAAGCCTTTATCTGCTACGTCGCCACAGGCATATACTGCCGGATTCGATACGCTTTGCAAAAACTCGTTAACCGTAATTCCTTTCTTTCCAGTCTCGACATTCGCCTTTTCCAGGTCTAGCTCGGCTACGTCGGCGACCCGTCCGGCGGCATGAACAACTAAATTAGCCGCTGCGGTGTAGCTTTCGCCAGCCCGTTCATACTCAACAGATAACGTACCGGGCTCTCCCAGAATGGATGTCACCCGGGCTTCCAGAACGATAAATATTCCAATAGCCCGCATGGCATTTACCAGCAAGTCAACCAGATCCGCATCAAATCCTTCCAGTGGCCGCTTTCCCTGATGGAGAATCGTAACTTTTGCACCAGCGCGGGCGGCAATATGCGCAAATTCAAAAGCAATGTATCCGCCACCAACCATCACAATTTCAGGAGGAAGCTGCGTTAATTCCATAAAACCTGTGCTGTCTGTCAGCAAGTTCTCACCCGGAATGTTTAGGGGTTGTGGCCGTTGCCCCGTCGCAATGACAATCTGGTTAGCCTGTAGTTCCGTCTCGCCAACACGTAGCGTATTGACCGACAGAAACGTAGCCGCTCCGTGGAATATAGCAATGCCCTGGTCGAGGAATTTCTTTTCGGTATTTTCCGGTATTGGGTCTGTAAATGTTTTTTTGTATCGAACCAGATCCGCCCAGTCGACTGCGGGTACGTTTTTAATGCCTTTTCCAAGCATCTGTTGCGATCGGGCTACAATTTCAGCAACACCTACCAGCACTTTTTTAGGGTCGCATCCGCGCTGTGAACACGTCCCGCCAAACGGTAATTTGTCAACAATCGCGACAGATTTGCCTGCTTCCCGAGCAGCTTCGGCAACCGTTTTTCCGGCTGATCCTGTGCCAATTACAACAAGGTCAAATACCTGCATCGTCAATAATCTGTAATAAATGTTACAGTATAACTACAAAAACAGGCTTTATGATTACAAAAAAAGCGGCTGACTCGTCGGAGCCAGCCGCTTTCCAGCGCTGGTTTTTACCAGACCGTTACGCTACGGCTTCATACAGTTCCTCGCGTTGTGTTTTCACACGTGGGTCGGTGAGGTACTCATCGTAGGTCATCAGCTTGTCGAGAATACCTGCTGGCGTAATTTCAATGACGCGGTTGGCAATTGTCTGAACGAACTGATGGTCGTGCGAGGTAAACAGAATGGGTCCTTTAAAATCAATCAATCCGTTGTTCAGCGACTCAATCGATTCCAGATCAAGGTGGTTCGTTGGTTCATCGAGTAGCAGTACGTTGGCACCCGACAGCATCATTTTCGAGAGCATACACCGAACTTTCTCACCTCCGCTTAATACGGTCGCTTTTTTCAGCGATTCTTCTCCCGAAAACAACATACGGCCCAGGAAGCCCCGAATAAAGCTTTCGTCTTTTTCGACCGAATACTGACGTAGCCAATCCACTAAATTCAGGTCGGTCTGGAAGAATTTATCTTTCTCAGCATCCGTCGGAAAATACGACATTGTGATGGTAATCCCCCACTTGAACGTACCCGAATCGGCTTTACGCTCGCCCGCCAGAATGTCGAGCAAGGCCGAAACGGCTAATCCGTCGCGGCTGTACAGAAAAATCTTGTCTTTCCGGTTAACTGTAAACGACAGATTTTCGAACAGCTTCGTACCGTCCTCGGCCGTATAGGTCAGGTTCTCCACCGTCAGAATCTGATCGCCGGGTTCGCGTTCTGGTTTAAAGTTTACATAAGGATATTTCCGCGACGACGGCTGAATGTCATCAATCGTCAGTTTTTCGAGCAACTTGGCCCGGCTGGTCGCCTGTTTGGATTTCGAGGCATTGGCCGAGAAGCGCCGAATGAACTCTTCCAGTTCCTTCCGTTTATCTTCGGTTTTCTTGTTCTGATCCTGTCGTTGTTTCAGGGCCAGCTGGCTCGATTCATACCAGAAAGAATAGTTACCCGCGAAGAGCTTTACTTTGCTGAAATCGACGTCAACGATCTGCGTACATACCTGATCCAGGAAGTGCCGGTCGTGCGATACTACGATCACCGTATTATCGAAGTTGGCCAGAAAGTTTTCAAGCCAGATGCTCGATTCTACGTCGAGGTTGTTGGTAGGCTCATCAAGCAGCAGAATATCCGGATTACCAAAAAGAGCCTGTGCCAGCAGCACCCGCACCTTTTCCGAACCATTCACATCCGACATCTGCGCGTAGTGCATGTCTTCTTTAATCCCTAAGCCTGACAACAGCGCTGCCGCATCCGATTCGGCATCCCAGCCATTCATTTCAGCAAATTCAGCTTCGAGTTCAGCTGCTTTTTCGCCGTCGGCATCCGTAAAATCAGTCTTCGCATAGAGCTCATCTTTCTCCTGCATGATGTCGTACAGGCGCTGATTGCCCATGATCACCGTCTGCAGCACAGGAAACTCATCGTAAGCCGACTGATTCTGTTTTAGCACCGACATACGTTCGCCGGGTGTAATGGTCACACTGCCTGTCTGTGGTTCGATCTCACCCGACAGAATCTTCAGAAACGTTGATTTTCCTGCTCCATTAGCGCCAATGACGCCGTAACAGTTGCCGGATGTAAATTTTATATTGACGTCATCAAATAATACCCGCTTACCATAGCGTAGTGAGACGTTTTGTACCGATACCATATTTGCTTTTCTGTTCAGAATTGAACGACAAAGATACGAAATTTTAGCGGGAAAGCGGTAGCTATGCCTGTTCAGGCCAATGCTGTCAGACCAAAAAAGAAGGTCAGTACCTCAGTGGGCTACTGACCTTCGGTAGACACTAGGTTTGTTACGTTACCAGCCTGGATTTTGCTTCAGCGATGGGTTGAGCGCAATCTCATTGATGGGCAGCGGCCATAGATAGTCTCGGGCCGGGTCAAACTTCCGGAAACTGGCATCCTGCACCAGGATATAATTGTCGGGTGTTAGGCGCACCGACGTAACGGTTCCAAACTCGGCTTTAAAGAAGTAGTTTCCCAGAATAGGCTTCGGCAGTTCGACCTCGGCGGTTTTCCAGCGGATCAAATCCCAGTACCGGAATCCTTCCTGCGCCAGTTCAACCCGACGCTCGCGACGGATTTCGTCACGAATATTTAAGCCGTTCGTTGTGGCAAAGGCGTTGGTCAGTTTCGCTACGCCACCGCGCTGCCGCAGGCGGTTCACGGTCAGGTCCAGATCGGCATCACTGATCGCGCCGTTCAGTTCATACAGAGCCTCGGCATAGGTAACGAGTACCTCAGCGTAGCGCAGAATGGGCCGATCAATTGTAGAAGCGGAAGTGTTCCAGTCGTCGATATTAGCCGTTTTGCGGAACATGAAACCCGTTTTGTTGAAAACAAGCGGAGCAATGTCGAAGATGGGCTTTGTCGTCATCATTGGGTCGCCTTTTTTCATGAACGTATCACTCATGCGCGTATCCCTGTCCACAAATACGTCCGTCGACACAACAGGCGCTTTGTACAGCGGTGATTTGGTAATCGGCAACCCATCTTTCATCAGGTACGAATCCGCCAAGCTTTTCGTCGGATTCATGTTCCCATTCTCCAATGAACCTCGGTAATAGCTATGAGTAACAACTCGCTCCGTCAGCGACACACCGAACTGTTTAACAATAATGTTCTCCCGGTTTTGACGTCCCTCACCAGCCATTTGAAACAGATCAAAATAAGCACCTGTAAATAGATCATGCTGCTTACTGTCAATTACGGCTTTAGCTGCGTCAACGGCCGCTTTGAGGTGTTTGGTTGGTTCGCCGTAGTTATGGTATTTTGAGCGTGTACCTTCAAACAACGCAACCCGAGCTTTAAATGCCAGCGCCGACGTATTACTGATACGTCCAAAATCGGCCGTACCTAACGCCGTATGCGTTGGTAGTTTCTGAATTGCAAAATCCAGATCCTGATAAATCTGATCGAAAATAGCCACTCGTGGACTAGCAGGGGCTATCAACTCCTGCGAATTTTCATCCAGCGTCTTCAGGATCAGCGGTACGTCTCCGTAACGTTGCACCAGGTTGTAATACCCCCAAGCCCGGAAAAACCGCGCTTCGGCAACGTAGCGATCAATTATTGACTGAGCTGTATTGGCGGCTGCACGAGGGGCTTTTTCTACGATGTTGTTAGCCGCCCGAATCAGGGTATAGTTTGTGTTGTAATTACCCGCATCTGTAGCAGGCGCTAAGCGCGATCCGTCGCTGATGTTGTTCGACGCCAGCCCGATGGCATCATCCGACCATACATCTTCCGTTGACCAGCCTGGTAGAAACGTGTACAGGTAATTGGCGGCAAATTTCAAATCTCCTTCCGAGCGCCAGTAAGTTTGGTCGCTGATGGCTGTTTCGGGAAGCCTTTCCACTTCACAGGCTGGCAAACCCGCCAGCATACCGACCGTAACAGCGATATATTTTAGAATAGTTTTCATAGATTTTTTATTCGTTCTGCAAACGTTGCCGATTAGAAGGAGATGTTCAGACCCATTGACGCTGTCGCAAAGAACGGATAGTCGTTCTGTACGCCATCGCGCGTTTCGGGATCATAATACCCCTGAAAAGCTTTCAACCCCGAAATGGTGAACAAATCCTGACCCGAGAAGAAGAAACGCGCCTGATTGATACGTACTTTCTGCGTCAGCGCCGAAGGCAGCGTGTAGCCAAACTGGATGTTTTTCATCCGAAGGTAGCTGGCATTGAGCGTCCACTTATCCGACGCCAGGTAGTTGTGCGTAGCACCGACGTATGGACGAGGGTATAGGGCATTCTGGTTTTCAGGCGTCCAGTAGTCGGCGTGAATAGCCAGCGCCTGTTTCCACGTAACGAGTAGTGGTGCAATGGATTCGGTAACCGGACGATAACTACGTTTGCCAACGCCCTGCATAAATACCGTCAGATCGAAGCCTTTCCATTGTGCGCTGAAGGTAAACCCGTACTGATAACGTGGATTCGTAGTGCCCAACAACGTCAGATCGCCATAATCAGCCGCCGAGCCTTTCCCGACTGTAATCCGTCCGTCGCCATTTCGATCGATGTATTTTACGTCGCCAGCGCCGGAGCGGTTATCCTGAAACGCCCAGTTTTTCACCTCATCAGCAGTCTGGAAATAACCGGCGGTCTGATACCCCCAAATGGTATTGATCGGGTAACCTTCAATCAGGTTATTCGTTCCCGCAGCGACCACCGTACGACCTGAGTAACTGAGTAATTTATTGTTGTTGTCAGAAAGGTTGGCTGATACGGAGAAGGTAAAGTCTTTACCAACCTGACCGCGATAACGCACTTCCGTTTCCCAACCCCACGACTTCAGTTCGCCGTTATTCTGCCTCGGCGTACCAATACCAATCGTTCCGGGCAACTGCATAGGCGTGAGCATGTTGCGGTTGTATTTCACGTAGTAGTCACCCGTAAACTGAAGCTTGTTCTGGAAGAATCCGAGATCGACCCCAATATCACTGGTTTCAATCGTTTCCCAGGAGAGAATTGCGGATGGAATGCTGTTCTGGAAGATGTAAGACGCCCGTGAGTCGCCCAGTACCAGAGCAGAACCACGGCTCAACTGGCTCAGGTAATCATAATACCCAAGGTTGTCGCCCAACGCCCCACCCAGGCGGCCCCATGACCCTCGTATTTTAAGTTCCGTGATGGCCGGCACAGTAAACCAGCTTTCGCGCTGAACGTTCCAGCCCGCCGAAACCGACGGAAATATTTTCGTCCGTAAACCGGGGGCCAGTTTGGAGCTTTCATCCTGCCGAATCGTAGCTTCGAACAGATACTTACCATCGTAGTTGTAATTGAATCGACCAAAGATCGACTGAAACGCGCGCGCCCTTACGTATTCGCTGTTCGTTTTTGTTTTGTCATCGCCCAGATTGAGAGTTGGCAAATCATTACTAACCAGGTTAGTCGATCTGGTTGTTACGCCCTCTTCCCGATAATCCTCCCACTGATACCCACCCAGAACGGTAAAGTTGTTTTTTTCTCCGACTTTCCATTCATAAGTCGCCAGAAACTGAAGGTTGGTATTCCGAACCAGTTCGTTGGTTACCTCGTAGAAATTCGGATTGTTCGCATAACTCAAAATCCGCGATCTGCCCCATAGCGGTACGGTACGGGCGAAAATCTGCCTGTTGGCAGGTCGGTACTGCACGCCAGCAACAGCCCGTAATGTCAGTCCTTTCACGAAATTAGCCGCCTGTAGATTGGCTACCCCGTCGAACTGGCGCTTATTTTGATTGTTATAACCGCCTGATTCCAGAATACCATAAGCTGTAGCAGCCGAACCAGCTCCGTTATAGCGCCCTTCCGGCGTAAAGAAGGGTGTTCTTGTTCGCAATCGATATACCTGATAAAGCAGCCCTTCCCCATCGACCCCAGCCGATGACTGCTGAATACGTTCGAGCGTATAGGAAAGGCGTGTG
>NZ_JBMDWV010000385.1:0-1867 GCF_048594605.1 Spirosoma sp. | reverse complement strand
CGGTACGGTTATTGACAAAACCAATCGCCAGCCACTTATCGGCGTAACCATCTATTTACCCGCCTTGAAAAAAGGAGGGCTCACTGATACGCTGGGTCAATACCGGGTAGCCGATATTCCGGCAGGTTCGCACAAAATCGAGGTCCGCTTCTTAAGTTACAAACCACTAACACGTACTGTTCGGCTTCTTTCGGGCGAAACAACGGCCGATTTCACGTTGGAACCCGAAGCTGCTCAGCTACAGGAAGTTGTCGTGACAGGTCTGACTACGGGCTCGACTGTAAAAGATAGCCCAGTCCCCATTATGACGTACAACAAAATCCAGTGGCTGCAGACCAGTTCAACTAACCTGGTCGATGCTGTTGGAAAGCTACCGGGTATGTCGCAAATCACTACGGGCGTAGGTCTGTCGAAGCCTGTTATACGCGGACTAGGCTTTAATCGGGTCATTACAGTTCACGATGGCGTCAGGCAGGAAGACAACCAATGGGGCGAAGAACACGCACTGCAAATTGATGAATACAGTATTGACCGTTACGAAATTATTAAAGGGTCGGGCAGTTTGTTGTATGGTTCCGATGGACTCGGTGGCGTGATGAGCCTGATTTCAGCCCGTCCGCCCGAAATTGGGGTACTACGTGGTCAAATCCTGACCAATTATCAAAGCAATAATGGTCTTATCGGATTGTCAGGTATGGTCGAAGGCACTACGTCGAAGGGGGTATTTGGGCGAATTCGGGTAAGCACAAAAAGTGCCGGAAACTACCGAAATAAATATGATGGGCTGGTATACGGTTCGGCCTACCGTGAGTTCGACGTAAATGGCACTATCGGTATTAACCGCAAATGGGGCTATTCACAGCTGTACGTTTCCAACTGGCATCAGGACATCAACATCGTAACCGGGGAGCGTGATCCAAGCGGCCGTTTTCAGGAACTGGTGCGCGTATCCAGCGATTCAGAAGCGCTGGCCCCCGTTTCAGATGCTACGTTGCACGGCCGCGCCATTGATCCGGCCAATTACCAGAACCTAAATAATTTCAAAACGTCCTGGAATACATTTGCCAAAGTGGGCGGAGGTAATATTTCGGCCATAGTTAGTTACAGTCAGAATCGACGGCAGGAATTTGCAAGCACGCTGACTCCTGGTCAGCCAGCACTCTACTTTTATCTCCAGAATGTTTTCTATGACCTTAAATATTACTTCGGCGGACGTAACGGCTGGGATTTTACGGTAGGTGGTAACGGCCTCTGGCAATATAACCAAAACAAAGGGTTACAGGTACTCTATCCCGGCTATCGTTCCTGGGACAACGGTCTTTTCTTATTTGCTCAGAAGAAAACAGAAAGACTAACGATTAATGGCGGATTACGGATGGACATCCGGAAAATGCAGATCAATAAACTGTATGCCGGCACTGACGGCGCGTTCAGCGAAAGCCCGATTAGTGGAGGAGAAGTACGGTTTACGGGTTTGAATAAAACGTACTCAAATCCAACAGCCAGCTTCGGCGCTACGTATGCGTTAACGAGTCGCTGGACAGTAAAGGCGAATCTCGGGCGAGGTTTCCGGGCTCCCTCAACGCCTGAGCTATCGGCGAATGGCGAACACGCCGGTACGTTCCGGTATGAAATTGGCAGCCCTAATTTACATTCAGAAACATCGTTTCAGAGTGATTTGGGCATTGCTTATGAATCGCCTGACGTATCCATCACAGCCAGTCTTTTCCAAAACCGGATCAATAACTACACGTATTCCGAAAAAGTACTCGATCGGTTTGGCCGCGATTCTATTGTCGATCCCGCCCGGCCGATTCTGACCTATCGTTATACACAGGGAAACGCGGTCTTATTTGGTGGAGAAGCG
>NZ_JBMDWV010000384.1:0-45088 GCF_048594605.1 Spirosoma sp. | reverse complement strand
CAGATAAACGACATTTTCACGTTCGAGACCAAGGTTTTTGGTACGTAGGTAATCCATTTGCTTACTCACGGCCAGCATGCCAACAATCAGGAAAACCGAAAGCGAAAACTGAAAGATGACCAGAATGCGCCGGAACAAAGCCGGACCAGCGCCAAACTGCAATCGTCCTTTGAGGATTTTTATGGGTTGAAGCGACGATAAAAATAACGCTGGGTAGCTGCCTGACGCAAAACCAGTAATCGCCACCAAGACAAAAATGATAAGCCAGAGTGTCGGATCAGCTAGGTTGAGCGATAACTGTTTGCTAAACAGCGTATTGAAGGTCGGTAACACGAACCAAACCAACGTTATCGCCAGAACGGCAGCCAGCAAACTTGTTAGCACGGACTCACTCAGAAACTGCCCAATCAACGAGGAACGTAACGCGCCAACTACTTTTCGAACCCCTACTTCTTTGGCCCGACTGGCTGAACGCGCCGTTGCCAGGTTCATAAAATTGACGCAGGCAATTAACAGGATAAATAAGGCGACAATGGAAAAGACACGTACGTATTCAATACGTCCACCAATACTCATCCCGTTCTTGTATTCAGAATACAGATGAAGATCGGTAATAGGTTGTAGAACGGGGCGACCTGTTTCGAAATTCTTTCCGGCAAAACGTGGATAAATATCGGCCATCGCGACTTCCGTTTGAGCCGCAGTGGTGTTGGGCTTCAGGCGGACATACGTACTAAACGAATTATTGCCCCAGGTCTTCATCCAGTCTTGTTCCTGTTCTTTCCAGTTCACAAGCCAGTCGAATTGCAGCGTCGAGTTAGGAGGCAGGTTTTCAAGCACAGCACCGACAACATAGAATTTCTTATTGTCGAGTTGAAGTGTTTTACCCAGCGCTTGTCCACTCGGAAAGAATTTCTCCGCGATTTTCCGGGTAATGACAATCTGGTTCGTTTGGGCCAATGCTGCCTTTGGATTTCCGGCAATGGCGGGCAAATCGAAAACGCCAAAGAAATCGTCAGTAGCGTAGTGACCTTTTTCTTTGGCGGTTTTTTCTCCAACTTTAATCAGGTACTCGGGGCCGTAATTGATTTTAGTAACGGCCGCCACTTCGGGGACGTCTTTCGCGATGGCTTCCTGCAGGGGCCCTGGCGTCACGGTGTTGGTAACGGTTTCGCCGTTGTACGGGAAATTGACCCGTACGTAGTGAATTGACTCCGCATCGGGCAGAAAGCGGTCGTAACTCAGTTCGTCTCTGACCCAAAGGCCAATCAATAAACTACAGGCCATGCCCAGCGCTAGCCCAAACACATTGATAGACGAATAGAGCTTGTGCTTCAACAAACTCCGAATGGCTATTTTGAAATAATTGCGGAGCATAGGCCGTCGGGGGTCCGATCTGATTATACGTGGAAATTCTCGGTCACGACTTTACCGTCGAACAGGTTCACAATGCGGTGGGCAAAACCGGCGTCGTACGGAGAGTGGGTTACCATAATGATGGTTGTCCCTTCGTCGTTCAGTTCTCCCAGTAGCTTCATTACGTCCTCTCCGTTTTTCGAGTCGAGGTTACCCGTCGGCTCATCGGCCAGTATTAGTTTCGGCTTCGCCACTACAGCCCGGGCAATAGCCGTACGTTGCTGTTGACCACCCGACAGTTGTTGCGGGAAGTGATTCCGACGGTGCATGATGCTCATTCGCTCCAGCGCTTCTTCCACGCGTTTTTTGCGCTCGTCGGGCGGTGTTTTCAGATATAATAGCGGCAGTTCGACGTTTTCGTAAACCGTTAATTCATCGATCAGGTTGAAGCTCTGAAACACAAAACCAATAGAGCCTTTCCGCAATTGTGCCCGTTGCCGCTCAGTCATTCGGGCAACAGCGGTTCCATAGAAGTTGTATTCGCCTTCGCTGGGGTTATCCAACAACCCAAGAATGTTTAGCAGCGTGGATTTTCCACAACCGGAAGGACCCATGATGGCTACAAACTCGCCGTCTTTCACTTCCATGTTGATGCCGTTGAGGGCGGTAGTTTCGACTTCCTCGGTTGCGAAGAGCTTCTGAAGGTTAATTGTTTGGATCATTGTTTTGGGCGGGAAAAAAGGGAGTAGCGAAATGCAAAAGCTGATGAATTAACTCCGGTCAAATTCGCTTACTCCTGGTTTTATGGCTAAAGTTAAACTGTTTGAAAATTTGCTAGTTTGGCAAAAGCATTGAATCTGATCAATTGTCTAAACTGATTACGGGCCGCTAATAAGGAGTTGCGTTAGGTAATCAATATTGCAAAGCGCAGTCAAAACGCCTGATTAAAATTCCAATACTTCGTTGTCCCCAAAGTTTTCGTAAGAACTTGTAATCACTTGCTCACCAGGTTCTAATCCGCTCAGCACTTCATAGAATTCCGGATTTTTGCGACCTAACGTAATAGGCCGTTTTACAGCTCGCTTGCCCGACTTGTCCACTACGTATACCCAGTTGCCACCCGTATCGGAGAAGAAGCCGCCAACAGGCAGTAGCGTTGCTTTAGCCGCTTTTCCTAACTCCAGCTGAATGGGAGACGATTGCCCCCGCTTGATTCCTTCAGGAGCACCCTTCGGGAAGACCATGTCAACTTCAAAACGACCGCTTTTTACTTCCGGATACACTCGGCTAATTTCCAGATCGTGCATTTTTCCATTGAATTCGAACGAGCCTTTCAAACCTGAGAATACCCGGCTGATGTAGTGTTCATCGATACCGACACGCATTTTGAAGCCATTCAGGTCATCAATCTGGCCAATGTTCTGGCCCCGGTTGATGTTTGAGCCAACTTCTACATCGATACTTGACAACTGACCCGATACCGGTGCCTTAACCACTAAGTTGTCGAGTGTTTGTTGCCAAAGAGCGACGTTTCTCTGCGTGCGTTGCAAGGTCTCTTCAAGTTGTTTGATTTGCATCTTGGCATTTTCTTCCTGGTACTTCTGTGTTTCTGTTTCGATAGCGCGCTGGCTGGTCAGCCGTTCGTAAGCGCGTTTCGCTTTCAGGTAATCTTCTTCCGACACGACTTTGTCCTTATACAGCTTTTCCTGACGCTCATAGGTATCCTTCGCCTGCGAAATCTGGGCATCTACATCAGTCAGTGTTTTACGTAGCGTAAAGCGTTCAATTTGTATCCGCTGGCGCGTATTCTGCAGGTCATTGACCAGGCGGTTAGCTTCGGTTTCTGACTGTAAGAAGCTCAGCTTCAGGCTTTGGTTTTCGAGTTTAAGCAGTACGTCGCCTTTCTTCACCATGTTACCGCCTTCCACCAGTTTCTGGGTAACATAGCCTCCTTCGATAGCATCGAGCCGAATCGTTTTCAGCGGTTGTACAACGCCCGTTACGGCGATGAAATCTTCAAAAGGTCCCGTTGTTACGTCCGAGACAGTTATTTTGTCTTTTTCGACATTGAGCTTCGACCGTCGGTCGGCAAAGACGAATGTGTAGGCAAGTAAGCCAAGAATCAGTGCACCACCACCAAAAATAGCGATGCGTTGAGTAGTCCAAAATCGTTTAGGTAAGACGCGGTCCATTGGTTTAATGTGCGAATGAGTGATTGAGTGGATGAGTGAATAAAAAGATGTTCGTGTTTATTGACCACTCTGAACACATTCGCTACAATATGCCGTGCCAATAGTCATGCCAGTTGGTTTGGGTTCTTGATTATCAGTGGGTTAATGCGTGAAATGACTTCGCAGCTGTCCGCTTTCGGACGTAGTTTGTCCGCTTTTGGCAGTAGTTACTATAAACGCGCCGGGCAGTTGGTGACATAGACCATTTACTCCGTAATTTCTGTAAGTACGTAAGGTAGTAAGGTTCGGGAACGGGTAGCCGGATTCAAAAAGTCATAGGTTAGCTGCGTAACATGAAAATACGGAAACACCGCTAGCGTATGCACCGTAAATCCTCGTTTGGCAAGAGCGTCGGCCTGTTCGCCCGTCGTAAATACCTGTTTTCGCCCTTGCTGAATCTGCAAACGTAGCGTCGAATCAGTTCGGGCGTAGTAGGTGGGTGCGTTTGCGTAAAATTCGTACGACCAGAAACTGCCTCCGCCTACACCTGATCCGGGTTCGTATAAAACAGTAGGCCGTTTCGCCAGATTGGTTTGCTCGTTTGCATAAAAGGCGGCTGTCATGCCGGCCTGATAAGTCAAAAAAGTAGGGTAGAGAAACAGGTTCAGTGAGCAAGCCAGAACAAGCATGGCCCCGACCATTCGGCCCGTTAGCGATAGCAGATTGGCAGATCGAAAAACGATAAACGTAGCAACCGTAACGACCACCACCCAACTGACTGCAGTAACCACTTGGTTCGGCTGAACCAATAGCAAAAGGCCAATAGCCAGTATGCTGATCAAGAGGCCAATCACTGTCTGTCCAATAGTCCATCGACGTAGTGCAACCGGCGTCAGCGATACCAGAAATTGAGCAGTCAGTACGGCATAAAATGGGAAGACAATATTCAGGTAATGAGGCAGTTGAAAGCCAGATAGCGAAAACAGCAGGAACGTAGCAAGCCCTGATCCAAGTGATACGTATTCGGGTCCGGCCTGGATGGGTAATGGATTTCGCCGTTTAAACAGGCCGGTCAATGCTTTTCCTATACCTACATACAGCGGTAATGACCAGGGCAAAAACGCCCAAAGCAACGTATGAACAAAGAAGAACTTGTCGCCCTCGCCTTTAATTGGCCCCGTGTTAAAGAAGCGTCCGAACTGACTATCCCAGAAGAAAAAGCGGACCCCCGATACGCCCGTTTTTCCGAAAATTATCTTTTCGGGATGCAGATCAAATTGCTGATACAAGCAGTAAATTTCGGGTAGCGTAAAGGCAAACGAGAGGGCTATGGCTACGTACCAGCGCAGTTTCAGTAGTTCGTTCCAATGTCCGGTCAGAAGCCAGTGGAGGATTAAGCCAGCTCCAATCGGAATAAGCACGAAGCAACCTTTAGTCATCAAGGCGCATCCTGTCAGAAATGACCCCAAAATAAGATGCAGTACGTACCGACGATCATTCAGAAACACCCGATAAAAATGATACGTAGCGCCAACAATAAGCGGCATCAGGTAAGGCTCGGCACGTACGTCGCTGTTGGAAAGTACGCCGTGAAAAGCGGTTAGAAGCACTAACGTAGCAATCTGGGCGACTAACTTTGAATAGGTGAGCCGGGCAAACTGATACGTATAAACCACACTACCCAGAAAAAATAATAAGGCAGGAAACTTATAAGCGAACGTATTAACGCCAAAAATCCGGTAACTTACAGCAGCTATCCAGAATGGGAAATGAGGTTTGTCGAGCCAGTCCGTACCAACGGCGTAGAGATTGACGAAATCGCCTGACTGAGCCATCGTTTTAGCGATGGTGGCATACAACGCCCCGTCGAGTTCCATGACGGGTGGAAACAAGCCCGTCGCGTTTAGAAAGATGCCAACTCCTACAAGTATATAGAACCAGCGGTTCTCGAAAGCGGGGTACGTGTCAGTCATTTAGTAAGCAATAACTGTCATCAAGGTGTCATTCGTTGCTCTCCAGAAGCCGCAACCAATGACGAAAAATGCTCATCAACCACCGAATAGTAATAATGACCACCTAACGACAATAAATGACCGCTTAACGACTTTTAAAAGACAAAGTACGTAAGAAAAGCGTAATTCGTCGTCGAATCAGACCGATCGTGCAACAATTCGTTCCAGCTCTTATCTTTAAAGTATGCAAGATGCTAAACTCCTACTCGTCGACGATGATCCCGACGTATTGTTGGCCGCTCGATTGTTACTGAAGCGGCATGTTAGCTCAGTAGACATCGAAAAGAATCCTGAAAAATTGCCTTTCCTGCTCAATAATAACCGCTACGATGCCATTGTGCTCGATATGAATTTTCAGCGTGACGTGAGCAGTGGGCGC
Source organism: Spirosoma sp. (assembly GCF_048594605.1). Lineage (GTDB taxonomy): Bacteria > Bacteroidota > Bacteroidia > Cytophagales > Spirosomataceae > Spirosoma. The sequence goes on along the minus strand of NZ_JBMDWV010000384.1, from coordinate 39,170 downwards.
GAAGGATTTGCCTGGCTTGATCGCATCCTGGACATTGACCCAAAAGCTCGGGTCGTGTTATTTACGGCTTATGGCGACGTTGAAATGGCAGTACGGGCCATTAAAGCGGGTGCCGTTGACTTTGTACTGAAACCCTGGCAGAACGACAAATTTCTGGATACGATTCGGGGAGCGGTAGAAGGGCGAATGGATGAGAAAGAGGACCCGAAAAAGGAGAAAAACGGCAGGGAGCCGTCGGATAAAAAATCGACGAAACAGACGAATATTATTGGTTCGGCTATGCGTCCTGTTCTCGATACGGTCGAACAAGTGGCTCCAACCGATGCCAACGTATTGATTCTGGGTGAAAACGGTACGGGTAAGGATCTGATTGCTCGAGCTATTCACGAACACTCCAACCGCAAGGATAAGCCGTTTGTAAGCGTTGACGTCGGCGCGCTGACCGAGAGTTTGTTCGAAAGTGAATTATTCGGACACGTAAAAGGCGCTTTTACCGATGCTCGTGAGGATCGCGCCGGGCGGTTTGAAGAGGCTAACGGCGGTACAATTTTCCTGGATGAAATTGGTAATTTATCCCCTGCTCAGCAAGCCCGGTTGCTAACTGTTTTGCAGCAGCGCCAGGTAACGCGCGTTGGCTCTAACAAAGCACGTCTGATTGATGTACGACTTATTTGTGCAACCAATGCGGACCTGAATGAGCGCGTAGCCGAACGGCAGTTTCGTCAGGATTTGCTGTACCGGATCAATACCATCGAACTTCATTTGCCCCCCTTGCGCGAACGTCCGGGCGACATTGGGCCACTAGCTGAGTTTTTCCTTAAAAAATACGCAAAGCAATACAATCGCTCGGTATCGGGTTTGAGCCCTGCCTTACTGGCCGAGATGAAGCAGTATCGCTGGCCGGGCAACGTTCGGGAGCTGCAACATGCTGTGGAGCGTGCTGTGATTCTGGCTCGTCCGGAACTAACGCCAGGCACGTTGCTGGAACCGAATAATTTTGTGTTCAAGAATGGCACAGCCTCCGCTTCGCCCGTGAATGAAACCCTGCAACTGGAAGACATGGAGCGGCAACTGATTCACCAGGCCATGCAGAAACACCGGGGGAGCATCACCGACGTAGCACGGGAACTGGGCCTGTCAAGGCAGGCATTGTATCGGCGTCTGGAAAAATTTGGCCTTTAAGACAATTACTTAATTTATTTCAGCCGATCCAGCAGAATTGTGAGAATCTGTTGTTGTGTTTGGTCAAACTGAGTGAATTTCAGATTCACTTCCTGAAATCCTTTTTGCATTTCCTGTCGCAAATTATCGATCTGAGCTTGCTGTTGCTCAAACCGCTGATCTATTTGAAGCTGCTGATGATCAAGCCGCTGATCAACGCGGTCAAATCGCTGGTCCATTTGAGATTGTTGTTGTTCGAAACGTTGATCAACCCGATCAAATCGTTGTCGCATCTCAACCGTCAAGTCAGCGACGCCTTTAGCCGCAATTTTAGCGTTCAAGTCGGCACGAGTCGCAATCTCAAGAATTTGACCGTTCGACTCAATGAGACGATCTGTTTTCTGAGCTACATCAGCTAATATAGGTTCAATCTGATCTAGTCGCTTATCGGGAGTCATTCAAGCAGGAGATTTTTGTAAATATATGCATTCGTAGTTGTCAGTTACAAGTCAAACATTCGAAACTTTATCAAACTCCAGCCTGAATGGTATGTCCTAGCTCTTTGGCAATAGACTCTTGGGCCAGGCGTACCACTTCGTCGGGTGTGCGGCCGGTTGGTTCAATACCAGGCAACACGGTCCACGACATGCGCGAGAAAGATGTTAATGGAAACAGGCCTTTTGGGTTGAAATGTCCTGTTCCCCGAATGGCAATAGGGACAACAAGCGCACTCGGAGCCCGCTTTAGCAACGTAGCAACACCACCCGTAACAAATGGCTTCATTTCGCCCTGTGGAGAGCGGGTCCGGGTTCCCTCCGGAAAAATTACAGCAGAGCGTTTTGTTTCCTGAATGAGTTTCCCCAATCGGGCAATTTCAACGATAGCCTGTTTAGGATCTTTGCGATCAATAAGTGCCGCCCCGCTTTTTCGCAGGTTATACGAAACGCCTGGTATACCATGAGCGAGTTCTACTTTCGAGACAAAAATGGGCGTGTGTCGGCGAAGAAACCAGATGATCGGCGAAATATCGAACATGCTCTGATGGTTGGGCACGAAAATAATGGGGCGATCAGTGGGTAAATTGGCTTGGTTATTAAACTGGATGCTACTGCCCGTTAGGTACCAGCCATAGGAAATGGCCGCGTTCATCCAGTCGACTGTTTTTTTATGCGCCTGTTTACCGAATACATGAAAAGAGACGACCTGTGCTACGTGAAAAATTACTAATACTAAACCGAAATAAAGCAGATAAACGATGCTTAAACTATAATCCACAAGTTTTTTCATATAAAACGGCCGTCGCGATTTGACACCCCAAAATTAGTGATCCACTGATTTTTATCAGGAAGAAAAACAGGAACTGGACGAATTCAATCGTTTATATTGCCGAACTTTACAAAGTAGTTGATTTTTTGTCCATTTTACTGGGTTAATTGCCTCATGAGTTTATCAGGTTCACGTTTGGAAGTTATGCGATTTGTCGGTGAACGGATTGACGAATCCATTGATCAATTTTTGAAACCAGTTGAAAAATACTGGCAACCCTCTGATTTCTTGCCTGATACGACAAATGAGTCATTTCTCGATGAAGTAAAATACCTGCGTGAAAGCTGCCGGGAGCTTTCGTACGATTACATTGCCGTGCTCGTTGGTGACACCATTACAGAAGAAGCCTTACCCACTTATGAATCGTGGCTGATGGATATGGAAGGCATTGACCAGGCCAATCCGCACAGCTGGACGCGCTGGATACGTAGCTGGACTGCCGAAGAAAACCGGCACGGCGATCTGCTTAATAAATTTCTTTACCTGTCTGGGCGGGTCAATATGCACGCAATGGAGGTATCAACCCAGTATCTGATTGCGGATGGGTTCGATATCGGTACTGGGCGTGACCCGTATCGGAATTTTGTTTATACGTCGTTTCAGGAGTTGGCTACCAACGTATCGCACCGGCGAACGGCTACGCTGGCCAAGCAGGCAGGCTGCAATCAACTGTCGAAAATATGTGGCGTTATTGCCTCTGACGAAATGCGCCATGCCAAAGCCTACAAAGCCTTTGTGAGCCAGATCTTTGAAGTCGATGCGTCAGAAATGATGCTGGCTTTCGAGGATATGATGCGCAAAAAGATTGTGATGCCAGCTCATTTCCTGCGCGAAAGCGGGGTTAAACTTGGTGAAACATTTAGCCATTTCTCCGATGCGGCTCAGCGTTTGGGCGTCTATACAACACAGGACTATATTGACATCGCCGAGTCCTTATTAATTGACTGGGAAATTGGTTCCGTAACTGGTCTCAACGACGCTGGTCAGCGTGCCCGCGACTACCTGATGGCCTTGCCCGCCCGGTTACGTCGGGTAGCGGAGCGCACCAAAATTCCGGCGCTTGAATATCCATTTAGCTGGATTGCCGCGTAGTATGGACCGTTTCGCACTTGGTATTGGCTGGCGTATTGTCGGTATAATCGGCCTGACCAGTGCGATTACGTACTTCCATCTGCAGGAAAGCAACGGCTTCCTGATGTTTCCGTTGTTATGTGCAGATCTGTTCTTAATCGTAAACCTATACCGGTTCGTTACCAGCCTCAACCGTAAATTAACCCGATTTCTGGAGTCGGTACGTTATTCAGACTTTGCTGTTGCCTTTCGGGCCGACAGTAATCTGGGACCAACCTTTCATGAGCTAAATGAGCAGTTCAACGAAGTGCTGGATGCCTTTCGGCAGGCGAGGGCCGAGAAAGAAGCGAATCTTCACTACGTTAATACCATTGTTCAGCACGTAAGCGTTGGGCTGCTAACCTTCGATTCGGCCGGACAGGTGGAGTTGGTCAATCAAACGGCGTTACGTCTGCTGGGTATTTATCGGCTACGTACGCTCAACGACCTCAACAGCACTCATCCCGATCTGGCCGATCAACTACGTACTGCGGCCAGTTCGCCAACCCCTGTATCATACCAGACTGGCACAGACGGCGAATTGTCGGTGCGTTGTACGGCTGTACGGCTTCGAGGGCGATTGGTAACGGTCGTATCAATGCAGAACATTCGGACGGAGTTACAGCAACGCGAACTCGATGCCTGGCAGAATCTGACGAAAGTGCTACGTCATGAAATTATGAATTCAATTACGCCCATTGTATCGCTGGCCGGTACGATGCGCGATATTGTTGAAACTGATCTGGTGCCCCTGGCCGAACCCGTTACTGAACAAAGTCAGGCTTCGTCACCAAGCTTGCCGTCGTATGTCGGTGAGTCGATCAGCGATTTGCGTGATGCTCTGATAACTATTGAACAACGTGGCGCGGGCGTTATGCAGTTTGTGGATGCGTATCGTCATTTTACAACGATCCCGCAGCCCATTTTTGCCGATGTATCGGTTGAGCAGTTGCTACGTAGTGTGGTTCAACTGGCGCAGGCCAACGCCCCGAAAGCGGATATCAGCTGTAAAGTTTCCTCGCCCAACTTAGCGATTCGGGCCGATACGGCGCAGATCGAAATGGTGCTGATCAACCTGATTAAAAATGCCGTTGAGAGTTTAGAAAAAACGCAGGTTCCCGTTATTCATCTCGACGCCGAAGCTCTGGGACCACGCATAATTATTCGCGTAACGGATAACGGGCCAGGTATCGAGCCTGAAGCGCTGGAGCAGATTTTTATTCCCTTCTACACAACTAAGAAAACAGGCTCTGGCATCGGGTTGAGCTTATCACGCCAGATTATGCAGCTTCATAACGGCCAGCTCACGGCTGAGTCGACCCCCGGTGCGGGCAGTACGTTTAGTTTATTATTCTAAGCGCATCCATTTCAGCGGTTAAAATAGCTTTAGAATCGTTCCATTAGGTCATTATACCTAACTATTTGCTTCGTCAATACGTTACATCGCCTGAAGCCTTACCTGGCTATATGCAACGTTAGAAAATTTTACTTTTCATCACTTATGGAAATTCTGGTCCTGCTCTTATATGGACTGGCCCTGCTGCTGCTGTTTCTTTACAATTGTGGTCAGCTAAGCCTTATTATCATTTACATTCGTTCGGAACAAAAGCGCCGGAAAGCGGCTCAGTCAATCAATAATCTCTCGCCCGACGAATTGCCTCGTGTTACAGTACAACTTCCCGTTTATAACGAGCTATACGTAGTGGAGCGACTAATCGATGCGGTTGTGCAGCTACGTTACCCGAAAGATAAGCTTGATATTCAGTTGCTTGATGATTCTAGCGACGAAACCGTTGAGTTGATTGCCCAGAAAGTGAATAGCTACAAACAGCAGGGATTCGATATTGAGCACATTCGCCGACCCGACCGAAAAGGCTTTAAAGCTGGGGCGTTAGCGTATGGCCTCACGTTTGCCAAAGGTGAATTCATTGCCATTTTCGATGCTGATTTTGTGCCTGATCCAGAATTCCTTCTTAAAACGGTCCCGCATTTTGCCGATCCCAAAGTGGCTATCGTTCAAACCCGTTGGGAGCACCTTAACGAAGAATTTTCGCTGATGACGCAATTGCAGGCCTTTGGGCTTAACGCGCACTTTACCATCGAGCAGAGTGGTCGGCATGCTGCCGGATTTCTGGCTAATTTTAACGGAACAGGTGGTGTCTGGCGTAAGGTCGCTATTGCTGATGCGGGCGGCTGGCAAAGTGATACGTTAACGGAAGATTTAGACCTGAGTTATCGGGCACAACTACGGGGCTGGAAGTTCGTTTATCGTGAAGACATTGGCTCACCTGCTGAGCTGCCCGTAGCCATGAATGCGCTGAAATCGCAGCAGTACCGCTGGATGAAAGGGGCAGCCGAGTGCGCCCGGAAACTTTTCGGGAACGTCCTCCGAACACCGGGGATCTCTTTTTCGAAGAAGCTCCACGCTTTTTTTCACCTCTTCAGTAGCGCTACGTTCATTTTAGTTCTCATTCTGGGCGTAATGAGTGTACCTTTAATTTACATCCGCAGCCAGCATCCAGAATGGGAGTGGGTGTTTTTTATTATCAACCTGTTCCAGTTCAACTTATTGATTCTCATTACGTTCTATGGAATTCCCCTGTGGCTGCTGAAGCCAACCTCTAAAATCAAATTAGTCTGGTATTTTCCAATGTACTCTTCGCTGATGATGGGCCTCTCACTTCACAACACCATTGCCGTAATAGAAGGATATATAGGCCGCAAAACACCATTTATACGAACCCCAAAATTTAACGTCAAAGCGGCAACTGACAAATGGGATTCTAACAAATACGTGAATCGTCGGATTAACTGGCTAACCGTATTGGAAGGATTTTTATCCGTTTATTTTCTAGGGGGATTAGTATTGGCCGTTTACATTCAGGATTTCCGGATGTTTTTCCTGCACATTATGCTTATGGTTGGCTTTGGTATGGTGTTTATTTATTCACTCGCTCACAGGAAAGGCCGTTCAGAAGTGGTAAACGCCTGATAGGTGAAAATTAAATGAATAAATTATAGATATTTAATATGTAAACTTAATTGTAAAAATTATTCGATTTGGGTAACAGAGTTAATAGTATTGGTATAACATACACTAATTCGTATTTTTACGGGTTGTTTCAAGTAGAAAAGGCTGGATAGATAGATAGCTACCGTTCAAAAAATCTATCCTTGTCTTAGACGAACGGGCTTATGTTGGCCGTTTGATAGAAGAACACACCGTATACTACCAAATACTGAACCTGAAAGTGCCCTCAATGGTGAACCCTTACTTTGTTCACAATACTGTAGTTAATAGCCACCTCCTTGCTACCGCCAGCCGATTCCTGATTATGCCAAATGGTTGGCAAACCCTGGGTTTCTGGCTGCTTCTGGGGTTGGGTATAGGCTTCGGACAAGATCAGCCTGCGCCCGCCCGACGGGGTACTGCTACAAGGCGTCAACAGCAGGCTGCTGCCGATTCTGCCCGGGCAAACGCTCGTCGTCGGGCGGTAATGCGAGCTGATTCGGCCAAGCAAGCGCTGCAAAATCGGAATGATAGCATCCGGGCGCTACGTAGTGCCAATCGTCGGCCAAGCGTTAACTGGCCAGACCGCCGGGCTACTCGTTTCTCAGAAACGCCACCTAAATCGCCGTTTATTCTGCGTGATCCCAGAGGAGTTACTACGGATTTTAGACTGGCTCCGGATGGACGTATCGCTATCACAGAGCGGGTAGGAGCTGCCGGCCCCGGCAGTGCGGCTGGCGCAACACCAGCAACGTCTGGTACGGTTACTCCCGGCCAATCTGCGTCTGGATTGGCTATTCCACCATCGCAGTATGGGTTACCGTATCGACCCGCCGAAACGATTCCGTTTTCAACATATAATCAGATTCAAAATCAGCGGGTTGAACGAAGCCTATGGCGGGAGTACAGCGCAAAGCGGGACGGGCAAAGTGCGTTAAGTGGTCGGGGATTAATTCCTAAACTTGAGTTGCCGCCCATTATTGATCGGTTATTCGGCGGTAGTCAGATCGATTTTAAACCGAACGGTTTTGTTACGCTTGACTTTGGGTATCTCTATCAATTCATTGACAATCCGGTACTTCCGGTTCGACAACGTCGGAACGGAAACTTTCTGTTTAATGAGCAAATCAGCATTAACTTCAACGGTAAGGTTGGCGAAAAGCTGGGCGTTCTGGCTAATTTCGATACCAAGGCCAGCTTCAATTTTGAGAATGCGCTGAAACTCAACTACAATCCAGGCGGTAACTTACCCGCTCTGGGTTCGGGGCAGGGATTACCAAACTTACCCAATTTGCCAGGTACGCCGAATCTTCCGGGCGTACCGAATCCAAATGGCGCAAACTTGCCTGGATTTACACCCCAGAACGAAAATATAATTCAGGGACTCGAAGTTGGTAATATTAACTGGACTGTCAATAGCCAATTAATTCCGGGCGTACAAAACCTGTTTGGGCTTAAAACGCAGTTACGCTTCGGTAAGCTCAACGCTACGTTGGTGGCCTCGCAACAGCGATCTCGTAAGAGTGAAATTGTGCTGCGCGGGGGTACGTCGAATCGACCGTTTGAAATACGAGCTGATCAGTACGACGAAAACCGACATTTTTTCCTTTCTCAGTTTTTCCGGGCCAATTACGAAGCTTCACTGAAAACCTTGCCCCAGGTAACCTCTGGTGTGAATGTAACGCGGATTGAAGTATACGTTACGAACCGGACCAATACAACCGAATCGCTGCGAAATATTGCCGGGTTTCAGGATTTAGGGGAAGGCAATCCGTATGCACAAACGAACCCGATTTTGCCGCCTTTTTCCCGTAACAACCGGACGCCAACGGATAATGCAGCCAATGGACTTTATAGTAAGCTAACGTCCAGCTCTACCAATCCCTTCCGGGAGGTAAACCAGACCAATGAAGTGCTGACGGGTACGTATAATCTGGCGAACGGCACCGATTACAATTTGTTACGGGGCGCTAAACGTCTGACCGACCGGGAGTACAAACTGGAGGCCGACCTTGGGTATATTTCGCTGGTAACACCGTTACGTAACGACGAAATTCTGGCTGTCGCTTACGAATATACGTATCAGGGCCGTCGCTATAAAGTAGGCGAACTGACGGAGGATTATCAGGCTCGTAAAGACGATGAAGTACTGGTTTTAAAACTCTTAAAGTCGGCTACAATACGTAACAACCTGCAGTTACCAATGTGGAATCTGATGATGAAAAACATCTATTCTCTTGGTACCTCGCAGATTACCCGGCAAGGTTTTCAGCTGCGTATCATTTATAGAGATGACGTAACAGGAATCGATAATCCGAACCTTCAGGAAGGTCGCCGGACACAGAATCGTCCGCTGGTGCAACTGTTTGGAATGGACCGACTGAATCAGCAGCTGGATGCTCAGCCCGATGGTAATTTCGACTTTGTTGAGAATATTACCGTTGATAGTCGGTACGGCAAAATCATCTTCCCGACACTGGAGCCATTTGGTTCGTACCTGGAAAGGCAGTTTGACCCGGACGAGGACAATTACAAAGCGAAATACGTTTTTAATGAACTGTATCGCAGCACGCAGACCGATGCCTCGCAGATTGCCGACAAAAACAAATTTTTCCTGAAAGGGTCATTCCAGTCGGGTAACGGTGCCGAAGTGCAACTGCCTTATGGCGTTAGTGAGCAGTCGGTTACGGTAACGGCCGGTGGTGTACCATTAGTTTCGGGGCAGGATTACGTACTTGATGCACAGGTTGGCCGACTACGTATTGTCAACGAGAGCGTAACGAATTCGGGGCGCGAGATACGTATCAGCTACGAACAACCCGATCTGTTTCAGAATCAGATACGGACCCTCATCGGTACGCGCCTGGATTATGCGATCAACCGCGATGTAAGCATCGGTTTGACGGCAATGCACATGCGGGAGACGCCTGCTGGTTTTCTGACTCGTGTGGCACTTGGTAATGAGCCAGTCAACAACACCATTCTGGGCCTGAACGCGACAATCCGTAAAGATGCGCCCGGCTTGACCCGTATGCTGGATGCGCTGCCTTTGGTACAGACAAAGGAAATGTCGACCGTTCAATTTAATGGCGAAGTGGCTCAATTATTTCCCGGAACGAACCCGCGTGCTAATAATGAAAGCTACCTGGACGATTTTGAAGCGGCTCGTACGATCTTCGACCTGACCCGTCAGTCAACACGCTGGCGATTGGGCGCTACCCCACAGCAGTTTCCACAAGGATCGTTTTCTGATCCACTACCATACGGATACAACCGGGCACTCGTCTCCGTTTACTCTGTTGATCCTAGCTTGTATTCGACGGGTGGAGTTGGCGTAGTGTCAAATGTTGATCCCGACGATGCCAAGCGACACGTATACGAACGATATTTTTTACCAACCGATCTGTTCCCTGGTCGATCAGTGCGCCCGGTTCAATTGCCCGAAAGCATTCTGGATGTGTCGTATTTCCCGAGCGAGCGGGGTATGTACAACTATAACCCCAATCTGACGGCTGCGGGGCTGTTGCCTAATCCAAGAGGTAATTTCGGGTCTCTGTCACGGGCCATTTCATCCGATAACGATTTTGATAACGCCAACATCGAGAACATTACGTTCTGGCTAATGGACCCGTTCGTGCAGGGAGAAGCTGGTAAAATTCGCGCGGGTGCCGATCCTAGTCAGCATACCAACAATACGACGGGAGGGAAACTGATTTTCAACCTGGGTGATATATCGGAAGACGTAATTAAAGACAGCCGGTACGAGTTTGAAAACGGTTTCCCGATTAGTGAGAACAACGCCAATAACCGGGTTGGTGGGGTCGAAACAACAAGCTGGGGAAATGCGCCAACGCAGCAATTCGTAACCAACGCTTTCCAAAGTGGTGCCCGCGAGCGACAGGACATTGGTCTGGACGGGTTAAGCAGTCAGCCAAATATCCCAACGGGCGTAACGTCGGAGCAGGAATTTTATAGAAATTACCTGAACACGATTCAGAGCCGGGTAACGAATCCAGCGGTATTGTCTGATATCCAGAGTGACCCTTCCGGCGACGACTTTAAGTTCTACCTTGGTGAAGAAGCCGATCAGCAGCGGTATATCGTAGCGCGCTACAAGCGGTATATGGGTATGGAAAATAACTCGCCCGAAAATACCAGCACCAATCAATTTCTGACGCCTGCATCCACTACGTTGCCTGATATCGAAGACCTTAACATTGATAACACCATCAACGATAACGAAGCGTATTATGAATACGAAGTAGACCTGCGACCGGGAAAATTAGAGGTTGGCGCTTCCAAATATATTGTTGATAAAGTAACCGTTCCGTCGGAAGGAGCACCCGGAGGATCTGTTACGTGGTATCAATTCCGGATTCCGGTGCGGGAACCGTTACGTAAGGTAGGTAGCATCAACGGATTTAAGTCCATTCGTTTTATGCGGATGTACATGACCGATTTTGCTGAACCCGTGGTGTTGCGGTTTGCGCAACTACAAATGGAAGCCAACCAGTACCGTAAGTATACGGGCGATCTGACGCAGCGTGGCTTGCAGGAAGTTCCGGAGCCTTACGATGCGAATTTCACCGTTTCGACGGTAAATATTGAAGAGAACAGCGGGGCGCAGGTATCGGCTCAGGGGGGCGACAAATACATTTATTCAGTACCACCCGGCTATGTTCGCGACCGCGATTACACGCAGGTTAGCACGGTTGAATTGAACGAGCAATCGATGCGGATGAGCGTAACGAATCTGCGCGATGGCGACTCGCGGGGTGCATTCCGGAATACGAATTTCAATCTGCTGTTCCGGGAGCGGTTGAAGATGTTTATCCACATGCACAATGAGACCAACGAAAATGGGCAGGTATCTGCTTTTGTGCGCCTGGGAACGGACTACACCGATAACTATTACGAGATTGAAATTCCAAATCTTGTGGCTACGCCCCCAGGCAATCAGCCGTCGGAAGTGGTCTGGCCTTCGGCTAACGATCTGGACATTGCGTTTGATGAACTGATTGCCATGAAAACGAATCGAAATCGGCAATTCACTCGTCAGTATTCGCTGCCTTATACGGAGCTTTCAGCCAATGGACGGTATCGATTAACCGTTGTCGGCAACCCCGATTTAAGTTCGGTGCAGTCGGTGATGATTGGGCTACGTAACCCTAAAATTCAGGGTGATGGCGAACGGCCCAAATCGTTTACTATATGGGTCGATGAGTTGCGGGCAAACGGCTACGATCAGCACGCGGGGGTAGCGGCCGTAGGTGCGGTGAATATGAAACTTGCGGACCTTGGTACGTTGACGGCTTCCGGTAAAGTCACTACGTTTGGCTTCGGCGGTGTGCAAACCCGCATTGGTGAACGGGCGCTTGAAACAACTTCGGAGTTTGGTATATCGTCGGCTCTGGCGCTCGACAAGTTTCTGCCTGCTACGTGGGGGCTTCGAATTCCGTTCTATATCAATTACGACCACCGGAACGTAAGCCCGCACTTTGACCCGCTCGACCCTGACGTACCGCTGGAGACGTCGCTTACAACAAGAGCCGAATCGGACCGCGACAACTACCGTCGGATGGTGGAAGACAATACCACACGTCGGGGGTATAATTTCTCGAATGTTCGGAAAATAAAGACCAATCCAAATTCGAAAGCGCACTTCTGGGATATTGAAAATTTCGCGTTTACGTATGCCTTTAATGATACGAAACGTACCAATATACTGACGCAGGAGTATTTACAGGACCAGTACAGAGGAGGAATTGCCTATACGTTTAGTGAGCAGCCAAAACCGTTTGAACCCTTCCGCAACGTACAGTCGTTTGAAGCGCCTTATCTGCGTTGGCTGAAAGATTTTAACCTGACGCTGCTGCCGTCTCTGGTTTCGATACGTGCCGATATGGACCGGAGTTTCATTAAAACACAGCTCCGCTCGTCGGATTTGACGACGAATGGCATTTTACCACAGTTTGAAAAATATTTCCTTTTCAATCGGTACTACGATCTGACTTGGAACCTGACCCGCAGTTTGGTAGTGACCTATAAAGCACAGGCCAATGCACTCATTGACGAACCCGCGGGCGAGATCAATACACAGGTCAAACGGGATTCAATCTGGAGCAGTATTAAGAAACTCGGCCGGATGAAAAATTTCGTACAGGACATCCGCGCTACGTACCGCTTACCGTTAGACAAGATTCCGCTGGTCGACTGGATTGCGGCTGATGCCGTGTACGGAGTAGGTTACCAGTTTCAGGCCAATTCCTTTGGTGTTGCCGATACGCTCGGTGTTCCTTTCGGGAATATTATACGTAACAACCGCGAACGGGGAATTACGGGTCGTGTCGATTTGATACGGTTATATAACAAGATTCGTTACTTGCGCTTTGCTAACACGCCGTCGCCGGTTCGGAAAAATTTCGCTCGGAACCCAGGGGATATTGAGGAAATTGAACGTAGTGAAAGCGGTGTTCTTAAAAACTTTACGCGGACGCTGCTAACAGTACGGGGCATTAACTTCTCGTACACCGTTCAGGAGTCGACCATTCTGCCGGGCTTTCTGCCTACGCCTACATTCTTTGGCGTGGATGGTTCCAACATGAACGCGCCCGGCCTTGGTTTTGTGCTGGGCAGTCAGGCGAACGATATAGCGTACAGAGCGGCCGCAAAGGGTTGGTTATCACCCAGTACGGTGCTGAATACGGCTTTTCAGCAAAATCTGACAAAGAAGTTTACGGCGAATACGACGCTGGAGCCTTTCAAAGATTTCCGGATGCAGATTAACTGGCGTCTGGATCGCACCGATGCGTACCAGGAGTATTACCGTCCGGGATCGCAGGGTGGACCGTTTGAGACGTTTTCAGCGGTACGTAACGGACAATTCAGCATGTCGTTCTGGTCGTTCCGCACAGCCTTCAGTGGATTACGTGATGATAATACGTCACCTATTTTTGATCGATTTGAAAGCTATCGTCAGTTCTTTATTGATAAGCTGACAGCGGCCAATCCTGAAAAAACAGGTAATTACACCGCTACGTCGCAGGACGTACTGATTCCGGCCTTCTTTGCTGCGTATAGCGGGATTAAGGTAGAAAAGCTGGATAAGGCACCCCTGTCGCCCTTTTTTAGTTTTCCGCTCCCGAACTGGCAGATTACGTATAATGGCATCTCAGGATTGCCCTTTATTCAGAAACGATTCAGCGCGTTTACGATCAATCACAGCTACTCATCAACGTACAGCGTCGGAAACTTCATTTCGAATCTGGATTATGGTGCGGCTTATGTAAACCTAGCTGTACAGGGTTATCAAATGGCATCCGCTGTTAACCAGTTGGGTCAGTTTGTGCCCGTATTTGCCATGAGTACTATTACGATGTCGGAGAAATTTGCGCCGATGCTGGGTGTTCAGTTTCAGACCAAAAGCAGGGTTACGGGCCGACTGGAGTATAACCAGAGCCGGGACGTAGCACTAAGCCTGTCGAACTCGCAGGTTGCTGAATTGTCGAATAAAGATCTGACCGCTTCGATGGGCTTCACGAAGCAAAATATGCGCGTTCCATTCGGCATTGGTGGTGGAAACAAACGGCTCAAAAACGATCTGACATTCTCGCTGGCACTGACATTCCGGGACACGCGAGCTATTCAGCGGAAGCTGGATGACGTGCAGATCATCACGGCCGGTAATGTAAACTTCCAGCTACGTCCGCAGGTGAGCTACATCGTCAGCCGCCGACTTAATCTGAACTTCTATTTCGACCGGACGTTCAATGATCCGCTGGTGTCGAATTCCTTCCGCCGGGCCACTACGTCGGGTGGCGTGCAGGTGAAGTTCAATCTGGCGGAATAAAATACTACGTTGCCTTCGCGAATGACCCAGCGATGAGATCTTTTTTGAGAAGATCTCATCGCTGGGTCGTGTATTACTAGGTGAAAAAACGATTAAGAACCCTCGTTAAATCAACAAACCATTCCATTACGTTGTTGACCTGATAAACTCAATTAGACGACGTATGAAGTATCATTCTCTCGGAAACACAGGCGTATTAGTCTCCGAAATTTGCCTCGGTACCATGACTTTCGGCGGTGCTGGTTACTGGAAAGCCATCGGCGAGTTGCCTCAGGATGAAGTAAATGGCATTGTTAAGACAGCCATTGATAACGGTATTAATTTTATTGATACAGCCAACGTCTATTCGTTTGGCGAGTCAGAAAAGCTACTGGGCGAGTCAATTAAGTCGCTTGGGTTATCGCGGGATGAACTTGTGATTGCTACGAAAGTACGTGGTCGTATGGGCGACGGAAAAAATCAGGTTGGGCTGGGTCGCCTGCAGATTATGCAGCAAATTGAAGGCAGTTTGAAACGGCTGCAAATGGATCACGTTGACCTGTACCAGATTCATGGATTCGATCCGATAACTCCACTGGAAGAAACCATGCGTGGACTGGAGGACGTGGTACGTAGCGGCAAGGTGCGTTACATCGGTTGCTCGAATCTGGCGGCCTGGCAGGTGATGAAAGCGAATGGCATCGCTGAAAAAAACGGCTGGACAACGTTTGTGTCTACTCAGAATTATTATTCCATTGCCGGTCGTGATCTTGAAAACGAAATCGTTCCGATGGTACAGGATCAGCAGATGGCCATTTTGCCGTGGAGTCCATTGGCGGGCGGTTTTCTGTCCGGAAAGTACACGCGCGACAACAAACCGGCAGATGGGTCGCGTCGGCTAAACTTTGATTTTCCGCCCGTCGATCAGGAAAAAGCGTACGATATTATTGAGGTTATGCAAACGATTGCTGAGGAGCATGGTGTTTCAGTCGCCCGAATTGCTTTAGCGTGGGTATTGGCTAAGCCGGGCGTAACAAGCGTGATTATCGGTGCAAAAAACACGGATCAGTTACTGGATAATATTCAGGCCGCCGACATTACCCTGACGCCGGAACAGCTTAAAAAGCTCGACGAAATAAGTGCTACGTCAAAGCCTTATCCCCAATGGATGATTGAGCGCCAGAGTGGTGATCGGTTAGGAGCCTACAATTTTAATCCGAATCAGTCGACTGTAACAAAATAGATTAAGATGCGGCTGGCTTAACGCAACAGTAGTCCGGCCGCATTAGTGTTTGCAAATTCGGCCTCGTCTGCCGTATTTTGTACTTATCAAAATAACGATCTCAAGAATGAATTTTCCTGCAGAATTGAGCTATACTGAGGATCACGAGTGGATTCGTCTGGACGATGATGGTACAGCTGTAATAGGCATCACGGAATTTGCTCAGCATGAATTGGGCGATATTATCTACATTGATGTAACTACGGTTGGCCAGTCGCTGGCAAAAGGTGACGTGTTTGGGGCCGTTGAAGCCGTTAAAACGGTGTCTGATCTATTTTTGCCAATTGAAGGTGAAATACTTGAACTAAACCCGGCCATTGAAAAAAGTCCTGAACTGCTCAACAGCGATCCTTATGGCGAAGGCTGGATCATCCGGCTACAGCCAGTTGACGTAGCTCAAAAAGAAGCTTTGTTAACCGCTGACGCCTATCGGGAGTTAGTCGGTGCCTGATAAATTATTTTTTTAGTGTAAGGCTCCGCAAGGAGCCTTTTTTTTAGAAATACTGCTCAAGCGCAACTGCCCTGTTTCCAGCTTCGCTCCCTAAAAAGAGTGAGGTCTTATTTATGAAGACTCTAATCCGTTCTGCTCATATTATTGATAGTGCTTCGCCGTTTGATGGACAAATCGTTGATATTCTGATCGACAATGGTCTGATTAGCCAAATCGGTACAAATCTGGAAGCTAATTCCCGAACTCGCGTAATAGAAGTCGATAGCATACACGCATCACCAGGCTGGATTGATCTGCGTGTGTCCGCTCAGGACCCTGGTTACGAACACAAAGAAGACCTGACCAGCGTATGCCGGGCGGCAGCCGCTGGTGGCTTTACCGACATTGCCGTGTTGCCCAATACGCAGCCCGTTGTTGATGCTAAAGGTACCCTGGGCTACGTTCGGCGCATGGCTGAAGGACAACCCGTTCAGGTTCACGTTATTGCGGCTGTAACCAAAGAAGCGGCCGGGGAAGATTTTACCGAGATGCTCGATTTGCACCATGCCGGCGCTATTGCATTTTCGGATGGAACGCACCCGTTGCAAAATCCGGATCTGCTCCTGAAGACTCTACAATATCTACAGCCAATCAATGGGCTGCTGATGAACCGTCCGGAAGAAACGCTGCTGACGCGTTTTGGGCAAATGCATGAAGGAGTTCAGAGTACGTTGCTGGGGCTGAAAGGAATGCCTGCCTTAGCCGAAGAGTTGATCATTGAGCGTGATTTACGGCTGCTGGACTATGTGCTTGGGGCAGAGAGCAGTTGGAAGACGGCAGAAGGGTTGGGGCAGGAGAGTGGGAAAGAGGTAGCACCCTCTGCCCTTCACTTCTCTACCATTTCTTCGGCCCGTTCAGTTGAGTTGATTCGTCAGGCTAAGGCGAAGGGGTTGCCTGTGAGTTGCGACGTAGCGGCTCATCAACTGGTTTTCGATGATTCGGCTTTGGCCGGTTTTGACACCAATCTAAAGGTAAATCCGCCGTTTCGGTTGCCGAACGACGTAGCGGCTCTTTGGGCCGGATTAGCCGATGATACGATCGACGCCATCGTATCCGACCATTTGCCGCAGGATGCCGAGAGTAAAAATCTGGAGTTCGATCAGGCTGAATTTGGCGTACTCGGTCTGGAAACTGTATTTGCTGCTGCCGTTACGTACAATCGAGCACTTCCACTACCGAAACTCGTGGAGAAGATTTCGACCCGACCCCGACAAATTCTTCGGCTTCCAGCTATACGTATCGCCGAAGGCGAAATGGCTACGCTAACGCTTTTTGATCCGGCTGGTACGTGGACATACGATCGGACGTATTCTAAATCCAAAAACTCACCGTTTTTGGGTAAAACACTTACCGGCCGCGTTATAGGAACCGTATATCACGGTCAATTCAATCCAGGCTTATGAAATCGATTCTCAATTATTTTTCAAGCCCTTTGTTGAAGATTCCGCTTCTGGCGGGGCTGATAACCGGGGTGTTGTGTTTTCTGTATTTTCTGGGATTGTATTTTCTCGGTATACCGGCGCTGGGAAATATCCGGGTGCTTGATTATGGCATTCATATTATTGTAATGATTGCTACCGTCTGGTATTACCGCAAATACATCGGCCATGGCCGACTTCATTTGTGGGAAGGCTTAACCATCGGTTACGTACTGAATACTATAGCTGCCTTAATTACGGGCTGGCTTGTTTATCTGTTTGTGACCCAGATAGATCCGGGGGTCTTCACTGAATACGTAATCAATTCAAAAAAACTGCTCTTGGACGGGAAAAAGCAGATTACAGATCAGTTCGGGCCGGAAACGTTTGCGGAGCAATGGAACAAAGTTGTCAACATGCAGCCTTCTGTATTGTTACCCGACGAACTAAGTAAAAAGACGGCGCTGGCCGTTCTGCCTGTACTGATCATTTCTCTTATCTTCCGCAAACAGGATTATAGCGTTTTGCAATAGAACAGCCTGCTCATAGTCATGAATGAAAAACCCTCAGTTGCCCGTATCGCCCTAAAATGGGGGCTTATTCTAGGTATTTCGCTGTCCATAATCACGCTGATTGCTTATCTGACGGACCAATCGTCCAATCCCTGGTTTAGTGCCCTGACGGCTTTGGGCGTAGTGGCCTGCCTGGTGACCGGAATGCGTGACTTCAGGACCCAGAATGGCGGTTACAGTACGTACGGAGAAGGGCTGAGCGTTGGAGCGCTTTTGTCGGCAGTTGCCGGATTGGTTTCGTCATTATTCAATACGTTCTATACGGTGCTCATCGACCCAACTGTCCAACAGCGGGCGTTGGATCTGGCCCGTGAACGAATGGAAGCACAGGGCAACCTGTCGGATGAGCAGATTGATCAGGCTATGGAAATCTCGCAAAAGTTTCAGTCACCAGGTTTTACGTTCATTGCGGGCGTTTTCGGGACCTTGATCATGGGCTTTCTTCTTTCGTTAATTGTGGCGGCATTTATACGTCGAAACAAAACAAATCCGTTTGAGTAAAAGTAGTTTGTAGTTGCTGGTCGTCAGTGGCAGATGACTTAACACCTTATTCCCGTGCTGGCCATTTTTCGTAAAGAAATTAATCAGTTCTTCTCGTCGCCCATTGCCTATATCATCATGGGGGTATTTCTCACAGCCATTGGTTTGATGCTTTGGGTATTTCCGGATACAAGTCTGCTTGAAAACGGCTACGCCGATATGGGCACGTTCTTCAACCTGGCGCCCTACGTCATGCTCTTTCTGGTACCTGCTGTTACCATGCGTTCCATAGCCGACGAAGTCCGTGCTGGTACGCTCGAATGGTTATTGACGAAACCGGTTAGTCAGTGGGGGGTTGTCGGCGGCAAATTTCTGGCGAGCTGGTTGCTGGTTGTTCTTACGCTGCTGCCTACGTTACTGTATTACGTTACGCTCTATCAGCTTGGCTCTCCCGTTGGCAATATCGATTCGGCGGGTGTTTCTGGCTCATATATCGGCTTGTTTTTATTAGCAGGCGTATTTGTGGCCATCGGCTTGTGGGCATCGTCACTCAATGATAATCAGGTTGTTGCTTTCGTATTGGGTGTGTTCTTCTGCTTTTTGTTATACGTAGGATTGAGTGCCCTGGCCGGGCTATCGATCCTGGGTAACGTAGCGTATTACGTATCATCGTTGGCGCTCGATGAGCAGTATCGATCGCTTGGCCGGGGCGTTATTGACTCGCGCAGCGTTATCTATCTGCTTAGTTTACTGATCTTTTTTCTCTTCCTTACGGTTCAAAGGCTAAAAGCTACGAACTAAGAACTACTTCCACGAATGAATTTTACAACTATAATGCGCTGGTTGGCCATTATCTGGACAGTCATTATGTTGCTGGGTTGCCTGACTCCTCACGCTGAAATACCTGGCCCGATCGTAGATATAAATGACAAACTAATGCACGTTGTCATCTTCGCTCCGTTCTCTCTGTTGTGGATAATAGCAGGTTTTCGAGTAAACACTGTGCTGATTGCCGGGTTTCTATTTGGAGCATTGATTGAATTTCTTCAGTACGTACTACCCATTAACCGTAGTGCTGACTGGATTGACTTATTTGCCGACTGTATCGGAACGGTAGTAGGAGCGGGACTGGCGCTGGCCTGGCATCGCTTATTTCCGAATCGTAATTTTTAATACAATTCTATTGACTTCGCGAGAGGGCGTCTGGGAAAAAAATGCCAATTTGACCCTCTTAAATCATGGATCGTTATGAACATTGGATTTATTGGCTTAGGAAAAATGGGGTTCAACCTCGTCGGCAATTTGATAAGACATGGCCACCAGGTTGTTGGCTATGATATTAACGAGGCCTTAGTTGAAGAAATCAAAACCGAAGGTGCACAGGGTGTTAATTCGCTGCAGGATCTTTACAAAGCCTTGCCCGAAAAGCGTGTTTTGTGGCTGATGATTCCAGCAGGGCCATTGATCGATAATGTAATTGAGCAGTTACTGGCGTTTATGCAACCCGGCGACGTTGTAATTGACGGTGGAAACTCGCACTATAAAGACTCGATTCGGCGGCATGATTACCTGAAAGAAAAAGGTATTGGTTTTCTGGACTGCGGCACCAGTGGAGGCATCAGTGGAGCGTTGAACGGCGCTTGTACAATGGTTGGCGGTGACCCTGACGTAATAGAACCACTGCATGGCGTTTTCAGGGACATCTCCGTTGAAGATGGCTATTTGTATACTGGCCCCTCAGGAAGTGGACATTTTACCAAAATGGTGCACAATGGCATTGAATATGGCATGATGCAATCCATAGCCGAAGGGTTTGAAGTATTACAGAAAAGTCAGTTTAACCTCGACTTTGAGGCTGTTGCCAAAATGTGGAATCACGGTTCTGTTATTCGCAGCTGGTTGATGGAACTGACCGAAAATGCGTTCAGTAAAGATCCAAAGCTGGATGCAATACGAGGTCGGATGTTCTCATCAGGCGAAGGCAAGTGGACACTCGAAACAGCGCTCGATCTGGGAGTACCTACGCCGGTGATTGCGCTCTCGCTGATAATGCGCTATCGATCGCTCCAAGACGATACGTTTACGGGTAAAGTAGTGGCTGCCTTGCGAAATGAATTCGGCGGGCATGCCGTCGAGAAAAAATAAAATTCCGTTATAGCGGAATTTTGGTCAATCTTATTCCCTTTTTTTCGTTAGCATTGTAGTAAGGTTCGGACAGTTTCGATTGTCATCACGCTATCGAAACCGCCCGAACCTTTTTTATAACCTTTGCTAATCGCCGTAAACATTCATGAAGTTACTTAGCACGATTCAGGACCCTACGTTCACCAAAAAAGATTATACCCGGCTCGACCGCTTTTTTGTCCAACTCATCAAAGACGAACGCGATCTGCCCTTTATTTATCTGACCCTTCGTATTACGTTTATCCTGATTCCCCTGAGTGTTCTGCTATTCATGCCATTTGTGACGGGCTGGTTGTGGTGGACGGTAGCTGCAGCCCATTTTTACGTAAGCAATTTTGTGTTTAAGGGCCCTTTCGGGCTGATGTTACACTGCACGAGTCATCGGCAATTTTTTAAATCAGAGCATGGCTGGATGAACAATTATCTGCCGTGGGTATTGGCACCGTTTTTTGGTCATACGCCTGAAACCTACTATAGCCACCACATCGGCATGCATCATCCCGAAAATAATCTCGAAGATGACGACAGCAGTACAATGACGTTCCAGCGTGATAGCTTTCGAAGTTTCCTGGCTTATTTTGGCCGATTTTTTGTTGTGGGTGTCCGGAATTTGCTGAATTATCTGCGCCGGAAAAATCGTTCAAAGCTGGCAACGCGTGCACTAACAGGTGAAATTATATTTGCTATAGGCTGCGTAGTGCTCTGTTTCATAAATTGGCCAGCTACGTTATTAGTTTTCTTAGTTCCCCTTGTCATCTACCGCATGATTGCAATGGTGGGAAACTGGACGCAGCACTCATTTGTCGATTTCGACGACCCAGGCAATGCTTATAAAAACAGCATTACGTGCATTAATGTGAAATACAATAAAAAGTGCTGGAACGATGGCTACCACATCAGTCACCACGTTCGGCCCGCTATGCATTGGACGGAGCACCCGACGTTTTTTCAGAAAACAATTGATAAATACGCACAGAACCAAGCGATTATTTTTGATGGGCTGGACTTCCTGCAAATTTTTTCCCTGCTGATGCGAAAGCGATACGATTTGCTGGCCAAGAACATGGTTAATGTAAATGGTGCATTTGCCAGCGATGAAGAAGCTATTGCTCTGCTACGTCGTCGGACAAAGAGAATTCCGCTTCAATCGACTGTTTTGGCGCAGCCCGAAGTGGCTACTGCTATTGCTGCCTAAATCGATTACCCGGGGCCACCGATAGCTGTGTTTACGGCGCTGTCAGTGGCCCTGACATTTAGTTGATTCCGCCATCAACGCGCATTTCGATATGCCGTTGCGTATCCACATCGATGTTGGATAGAAAATCGTATCCCGTCAGAATTTCCAGCGCATCAATGCTCGTTAAATAAGCTTGCCAGGGTTTATCAGCCGCCGACTGCGTATTCGGAATATTGACGGCAATGACGCGCGTGCTGGGCGTAAGCTGAAACGTATCGTCAGTGCCGGTCGGAACTACAATCAGAATCTTCCATAATGTGGCAGGAACGGTAAGTTTTCCACCGGCTAATGACGTAGCAGAACCATTTTGACCGGTGCCTCCTGTACCGCTTGTTCCGGCCATAATATACACGTCATTCCCGTTGTTCATCAACTGTCGTTCGTAATCTTCCAGACTCTTCCAGACTTCCCGGTTGTGGCGTGGCGCCTGAGGAACAATGTTGGTCAGAAAGAACGTAGCGGCATTGTCTTCAGGCGTAGCATCACGGTCGTCGGACGGACAGAGGTGGCCCCGGTCGAAGCCCGTGTTTGTATAATCGGACGTACGAACAGCATACCAGCCCTTTGGAATTAGCGGATCTGGTCGAAAGTCATTCGTACGCTTACTGTCCCCTTTCCAGGAGGTGCTTAGACGCCAGCTTACCCAATTGGCAATACCTCGACTGCGGCTGTAAGAAAGCATGTATTGTGGACGAGTGATCAGATAATTTTCCGGATCGTTCGCTGACGCGCCACTTGGATTGCCTAATGCCAGGTTGTCGGTGCGATTAAGAAGCCCCTTGACGGGTAGCGCTGGACGTACCGTTCGACATCCGTTCAGCAGTAGCCCCAGCGTAACGGCCAGAAGGATTGTTTTCAGTTGATACGTTATCTGAATTGATTTTGCTGACATTCTTACGAACTTTACATTTCTATATACCTACTAATTTTCTGCTACACTTTATAAAGCACTAAATTACCCTGAAATAGACAAGTTAATTGCTATTATGGCCAAAAAAAAGCAAACGCCGAGCGCTGGTAATACACGTCCGGCTAATGAAAGAGCGGCAACGCCCAAACCCGCTCTAACGCCGATAACGAATCCTGTACGACCAGCTACAGGGCGTTCCGGCGACACTACGGCTCGCACTCCTCTACGACCAATAACGAAATCGACCGAGTCTGCATCGACGGCTCCTGACCTGCCTATTGAATCGCGTCCTGTGGTTTGGTGGCCATCCATTGTTCTGGGAGTCATTGGATTTCTGCTCTACGTCAATACATTCGGCCATCAGTATGCGCTCGACGATATTGCTGCCATTGGTCAGAATCTGTTCGTTAAGAAAGGTATCGCCGGTATTCCGGATTTGCTACGTACCGAATTCTGGCATTTCAGCAATATTTCGCTTGGGTATTACCGCCCGTTGTCGCTCATTACGTTTGCGCTGGAACAGGAATATTTTAAAGACAATCCTCATATCAGCCACATGATTAATGCTGGTTTGTATGGATTAACAGGGGTGGTGATCGGCGTGCTGCTTCAGAAATGGCTGTCGGCTCAAACTATTACGGCATTTTTAATTGGTTTGCTGTTCATTGCCCATCCCATTCACACGGAAATTGTTGCCAACATCAAAGGCCGCGACGAAATTCTGAGCTTCCTGTTCATTTCGCTGATGCTGCTTTCCTACTGGCGCTATCTGGAAACAAAGGAAATGGGCTGGATTTCTGGCGCTTGCATATCGCTTTATCTGGCTTTCCTATCGAAAGAGTCTTCCATTGTAAGTCTGGCACTGATTCCTGCCATGCAATACTGGTTTGCCCGTCGCACCATTGCGCAGTCGCTGGTAAGTTTATGGCCTTTTCTGATCGTAACGGCTATCTTTTTCTACCAGAAAAAGCAGATGATCGGTACGTTGAGCGGTACACCACCCGTCGATTGGGCCAATTATCCGTATGCCATTGAAAAGACGCAGAAGTCGACCATGTTCAAGTTTCTGATGTACTACATCCGGCTGATTATTTTCCCGCATCCTCTGGTGTACGATTATTCCTATAACGTAATTCCGTCGGGTGGTAAAGGAGATATGCTGACCTGGGCGGGATTCGTTACGTTCATTGGGTTAATCTGGTTAGCCTGGAAGGGATTCATTAAGCGAACACTCTGGGGATTTGGTATCTTCTGGTTCTTCGTTACCATGGCGCCCGGATTGGGTTTTATCTGGTTCCGGGGCGGGATTTTTGCCGAACGCTTTACATATGCGGCTGTAATGGGCTTCGCTTTTGTATTGGTCTGGACCTTGCAGAAGTTTCTGATACGTAATGAATCCGCACAACCGACCGAGCCTGAGATAACGACTCAGCCTGCCCTGGCGCGCTACGTACCGATGATAGCCATCGTCGCTGTAGTGGCCGGATTATATTCATTTAAAACCATCGAACGGAACCCCGACTGGGAGAATAACTTCGTGCTTTTCAACTCGGCTTTGCCCTATGCGCCCAACAGTTGCCAGGTGCAGCGGCACGTAGCAAACGAGTGGATTGAAAAAGGATTGAAGGACCGCGCAAAGGCCGATTCTATTGCTAATGCCACCAATGCCTTGAAACCGAAGCCGTCGCCCGAACAAATCAAAAAGGCTCAAACTTTAATTGATAGCAACATTGCCCGGGCCAATACGCATGGGCGCTGGGCGCTCGATCATCTGCAGGAATCAACCCGAATCTACCCGAGCTTCGGCGAAGCATACTTCTCAATGGCGTATGTGTTCCAGAAAATTACCCCAAACGTGGATTCTGCCAAGTATTACTATAAGCAGACCATGCGGGCGGCAAATGCCTATGCACCTGCCTACAACAATTTGGGTGTGATTTACCAGAACGAAGGAATTATGCAGAATAACCGTCAGAAACTGGAACTGGCTTCCTACTACTACAATCGATCGATGGTCGTGAATCCGGCTTACGTTGACGGTCAGAATAATCGAAATAATTTGTTTAAAGCCACCGGTATTGACGTGAAGGTTTTGCCTGATTCTATTATCAATAAATATTAATATCACTTTCTCTGACAGAGAAAAGCCCGCTCATCGAAACCGATAGCGGGCTTTTGCCTTTTCGGCAATGACTGATACGTAGTAAAATTGATAATCGAATCGCTGACTATCAATCGTTTTGTCTCCTTTTTCCTTGTTAATCAGTCCACTAACTAGATTTGTCGAAACCATGTCCATAAGAGTTAGTTAGAGAAAACAGAATCTCAACGTTTTTTGAACAGCTCTTATGAAGGCAGCAGTTTTTCACAAAGTCGGTGACATCCGCCTGGAGAATACCGATGACCCACGTATTGAAGAATCCAGGGATGCACTCATCCGCGTTACGTCAACGGCCATTTGCGGCTCCGATCTGCATATCTACGATGGCTTTATTCCCCAGCTTCAGAACGAAGTACTCGGCCATGAGTTTATGGGCATCGTTGAAGAGGTAGGCTCGGGCGTAACAAATCTGAAAAAAGGTGATCGTGTTGTGGTCCCTTTTACCGTTGCCTGTGGGCAATGCTTTTTCTGTCAGCATAATCTGCAAATGCAGTGTGAAAACTCAAACCCTGAGCATTACGGGCCTGATGGTGGGCTGCTGTCACAAAAAGGAGGGGGGCTATTTGGCTATACCGACCTTTACGGTGGTTATAACGGTGGGCAGGCTGAATATGTGCGTGTACCCTACGCCGATTATGGGCTGCGCCACGTACCCGAATCGCTCAAGGATGAGCAGGTGCTTTTCCTGACCGATATTTTTCCTACGGGCTGGAGCTCCATCGAATGGGGCGAGTTGAAAGGTGGCGAAACCGTAGCCATTTTTGGTTCGGGACCGGTGGGGCTTATGGCACAGAAAGCGGCCTGGATTCAGGGGGCAGGGCGTGTGATAGCTATTGACCCGCTTGAATACCGACTGGAACGGGCAAGGCGTGTGAACAAAGTCGAAACCATCAACCCCGACCAGGTAGATCCTGTCGATGCGATCCGGCAAATGACCGAAGGGCGGGGTGCCGATCTCTGTGTCGATGCAGTGGGTATGGAAGCGAACCGGTCGTTTCTGGAAAAGGCCAAAGCCGTCGTAAATCTGGAGAAAGGAACAACGAAAGTGCTGGAACTGTGCTTTCAGGCCGTACGGCGGGGCGGCATTGTTTCAGTCGTTGGCGTGTATGGTAGCCCATCCGACAACTTCCCGATGGGACGCGTATTCGATAAGGGTATTACCATACGTAGCGGCCAGTCGTTCGTACACAAAAATATCGACTACTTACTCGACCTTGTGGTGCAGGGTAAAGTTGTACTCGACGATGTTATCTCGCATATTTTGCCGCTGTCGGAGGTTTCACGCGCCTACGATATGTTTAAGAACAAGCAGGACGATTGTACAAAAGTTGTGCTGAAACCTTGATTATTAACGTGTTTAAAGGAGAACCTGAAAATTGATATTTTAACAAACTCAACTATGGAAAATCAAACGGGGAAAACTGTTCTTATTACCGGTGCCAGCAGTGGAATTGGACGGGAACTGGCCCGACTCTTTGCCAAGGACGGCTATAAACTGGTGGTTGTAGGACGTAACGCTGAGATGCTGGAACAGTTAGCCGCAACCCACCGGAATCAGTACGGTACCGAAACAACAATCATTCAGAAAGATCTGGCCGATACTAAAGCCCCTGAAGAAATTTATGCCGAAACCCACGGTAAAGGCATTCATGTTGACGTACTGGTCAATGACGCGGGCTTTGGCGAATATGGTCAGTTTGCTACTGAAACCGATCTGCAAAAAGAACTGGACGTAGTGCAGGTGAATGCCGTTGCCTTAATGCACCTCACTAAGCTTTATGTCAAGGATATGGTGAGCCGTAATTCGGGTAAAATACTGATGCTGGGATCCGAAGTGTCGGTGGTCCCGAACCCAATGATGGCAGTGTACGGCGCGACGAAAGCGTTTATCAAATCCTTTTCGGAGGCCATACGTAATGAATTGCAGGGAACCAACGTAACAGTTACGGTACTGATGCCCGGCGCTACGAATACCAACTTTTTCAATGCAGCAGGGGCGTCTCATGTCAAAGGAGCTGATCCGGCCAAAACGGCTAATCCAGCCGACGTTGCCAAAGAAGGTTATGACGCTTTGATGCAAGGCAAAGACCACGTCGTAGCGGGCTGGATGAACAAAGTGCGCGTGGCCGCAGCCCATGTATTGCCTGATCCCTTGATAGCGGCTAACACAAGGAGTGACATGATGCCGAAAAATGAAGCTGATACCAAACAGAAAGAGCAACTGACTCAGTTAGCCATAGGTGTAGGCGTCGTAGCGGGTGTCATTGCCGGACTTTATTTTACGTATCGTCAGGCAAGCCCTTACGACAAAATGAAATACCGATATAAAGCGCATAAAGCAGGTACATCGGCTAAAAAGGCGCTGGCCTCCACTGGCAATTCGATTAAGGATGCCTACAACAAAGCAAAGTCGGTGGCCGAAGAGCAAATGACGTAATAGATACGTTTTGCTTTGGTAGTCATATGATGATTAAAGCCAGACATAAGCGCTTATGTCTGGCTTTTTTGTGCTTAATCACCCACTAAGTAAATCTTTCCAGGAAATTAAAAACTTTACAGATATTGCGTAGTTGATTCCTGCAAATGTTGAAAAGCAGGCTTACAGGGGTTGTCTACAAAAGAAATAAAGAGTGTAAGTCTGATCAAATGATATCTCTATGATCCTTTCATTTACCGCTATTGATGCAAGCGCACAACTGCGGAATTTTTTCTATCAGCAGGAGGAACTGGAAAATGCTCTGGACATTTTGAGCGCCATTGCGTCTCAGGGCGATACCTTACTGAATGCCTGCATTATTGATGAAAAAAGCCGTCTTGAACTTCCGGTTGAGGCTTTTGATGGGCAGCAGTTTTCCGATTCGATTAAACAGCTGGAAAAGCAATGGCAAACCGTTTTAAGTGAATCAACAAGAACGACCGAGGAGAACGATACGTGGTACGTTGAGCTAACACGGCAGCGGGTAAAGCTCTATGAAGATAGATTGGATCAGCTGACAAAGACCATCAATCAGTTGGAAGTATTGTATCAGCACACCGAGGATTATATGTTTAATGAGCGGTTGCGAACAAATTTAATAAACCGCTATAGCTCGCTATTGGCCCAGTATGGTCACTACAGAACTCTGGCTCAGGCTGGCCAGAAACAGGCATTGGAAAGGCTAAGTCTGCTGGAATGCTGCTGAATGCAGCCTGATCTACGTAGTAAAGAGCTGCCATATCTTTTGCTTCTATAGTCATTACGGCCCATTTCCTTACTGGGACTAAACAACTTATTGGCGCTGTAGGTATAGAATTCACTGTGAACCCTATACCTACACCGTCAGTATGAAAGTAATCGTCGATGTTATTGATCACTCCGACTGGATAATTCGGGGTTGGAAAATCAAATTCCTGCTTTCGGATAGGTTGCTTCACCAGGTGAGACTGCTGTCGAGAGCCGACGATTGGTACGAAGATCCAATTGTAACCGACACCTGGATAGCCAAGATGGAAATTTGCTTTAATAGTATCCAGCAGTTCTACAATACGTTCGGTTTACTGCCTCATATTGGTGACCGACTCTTTAATGAAGAATCAGGTTTCGTCGTTCAGGATCGATCGATCGATGGTGG
Source organism: Spirosoma sp. (assembly GCF_048594605.1). GTDB lineage: Bacteria > Bacteroidota > Bacteroidia > Cytophagales > Spirosomataceae > Spirosoma. The sequence goes on along the minus strand of NZ_JBMDWV010000384.1, from coordinate 10,390 downwards.
GCATAAGCAAATAACCTTTACCCTCAGCATATAACTGAAATCCGGCTGATGGCGCCAGACAGTAAGGATAGCTTAATACCCCCTACAAGGCTGGAATCGAATGTAGGGGGTATTGAGCTGAAAAGTCTATCCGATCTTTAATACCCATACAGGTTGTCCGGCGACCTGCTTACGGACTTTCTCGGGAATTGCTACGTTCCAGCCCGCTGCTGTTTTCGTTGCCTTAAGCGACTGGCTTGTACCCAGAATTGTTACTTTAGCCGTTGAGGACGTAGTGATGGATGGCAGCGATAAACTGGCCGGAATCTGCGTTTCCGAATCGGTAGGTAAGTACGAAGCATATACAGATTTTCCATTCGACGTGAAAGCCCACTGCCCCTGTCGATACGGCGCTACCGGTTTCGTATTGTAGATTGACTCGCCGTTAACAGCCATCCATTTGCCTATTTCCTGCAATCGCTGATAGGCTTCCTCATGCCACTCACCATCTGGTCCGGGAGCAACGTTGAGCAGAAGATTTCCGTTTTTGGCCACAATATCGACCAGCGTTTGCACCCATTTTCGGGCTGATTTATACGTCTCTTTCGGAATGTACGACCAGCTATTGCCCATAGTCATACAACTTTCCCAAGGGATGGGCATATAATGGTCCGGAATCGATTGCTCAGGCGTTACGTAGTTTTCAAACTCACCTGATACGGTCCGATCCACGACCAGTAGGCCGGGCTGGTTCTGACGGGCCATTCCAGCAATACGGGCCATGTCGATATCCTGATTATATGGAATAGTACGTTGCCAGCTAATGGTCGAATCGATGGTGCTGAACGGACGTACCCAGCCCCCGTCGAGCCAAAGGATATCCACTTTCCCATAGTCGGTCATCAGCTCCTGAATCTGATTGTAGGTAAAGTCAGAGAATTTCTTCCAAAGTTCTGGATACTTTTTAGGATCGTAGCTGACGTTACGATCCTTAGGCGGAAAGTAAGGCCACCAATAGTGTTCGGTATGCCAATCCGGTTTGGAAAAGTACGTGCCGACCATGAAATTCTGTTTGCGAAAAGCTTCGAGAATTTCTTTTGTTACGTTGCTACGCGGGTTCGAGGAGAACGGTGTTTTTTTATCCGTGATTTTATAATCGGTCTGTTTGGTATCAAACATGCAGAATCCGTCGTGGTGCTTGGTCGTGAAAATCATGTATTTCATTCCTGCTTTCTGAGCCGCGTCAGCCCATCGTTCCGGATTGAATTTGACAGGATTAAACGTCGTCTGGAGGTTTTCATACGCTTTTTTGTACTCGTACCAATTTCCGGCGTGCGGACCTTTCCGTTCGCACCAGCCTTCGTCTTCCGGACAGAGCGACCAGGATTCAACAACGCCCCATTCGCTATAGGTACCCCAGTGCATCAGCAAGCCAAATTTTATGTCCTGCCAATTCTGAAGCTTCTTTTTAACCTGTTCATCTTTTGGCCAGACGTATTTATCGTGTTTCTGTTCGGAATGTTGCTGAGCGAATACTATAAGAGGAAATAGAGCGGTGAGCGTAATGGTAATAAAGTGTTTTTTCATCAATCAGGTTGTGTTTGGTTCCTATAAAAAATAGTGCGATTTCATCTTTTATGCCTGCGCATGTGCAAGCCGAAAGGCGCCCGGCGTTTGACCTGTCCATTTCTTGAACGATCGGAAGAATACGCTCGGCTCGGCAAAGCCGAGCAAATAAGCAATATCGGTTGTACTGAGGTTGGGTTCGCGAAGATGGCTGAGTGCCAGTTCTTTACGGGTTTCGTCAAGCAATTGCTGATACGACGTACCGGCTTCTTTCAAATGCAATTGAAGTGTGCGTATGCCCATGGCCATTCGATCGGCAACGATAGCTAATGTGGGTTCTTCGCCTTTCATAATCGCAACGATCTCCGACCTGACCCGGCTACTCAACGACGGCGCTTTAAGCCTGGCAAGAATTTCGGTTGCGTGTTTTTCAAACAGTATGGATAAGGCAGGGCTGGCGTTCAGTACGGGTAAATCGAGCAGCGCTGCGTCAAATACCATAGCGGTTACGTCGGCATCGAACGTCAGTTTAGCGGGAGCAAATACACGCTCGTGCTCTCGAATGTCGGCTGGGCGTGGATAAGCGAAGCGGATTTCATCGGCTGTAATCTGAAGTCCGCTCAACGCTCGCATGGCCGACAAATAAATTGACAGCTCGGAGTTAAGTGTATGTTCTGGATAAATGATATCGTGGCTGACGATACGTAACGATAGAACAAACTGATTGCCCGATGGCGTTAATTGGCCGCTTGTAACAACACCCTCGCAAACAATATCCTGGTACTGACAGAGTTTATCGAACGCGCGGCCCAGGGTAGGGCTGTGCATCATGACATAAGCCAGCACACCAATCGCCACAGGATTCACAATTTCGCCCAATTTGAGCGCAATGGTAGAGTCGCCGGTAGTCATTACAATTTCCCGCCAGAGCGCCTGTACCTGCCGGATCAGAACCCGGCCATCCGGATCGCGTAGCTGTTCGGGAGTAATGCCTACCCTGCGCGCCAGTGTATCCGTATCTACACCCTGCTGCCGGGCCGCGAACAAAATCAGGTTAATAGAAGCAATGGAGAGCGTATCGCCTGCCTGGTCTCGAATCATTGAGGAGAAGTTTCGATACGCAAGTTCTTAAAATAGTTTGAGGCCCGCAATAATCGGCTACCATACCACGAAAACATCTCGCCATCTACCAGTTGGATTTTCGCCGACGGATAGATGGCCTGAAACTCCGTGACGTGTTTGTGAGTAAATGGGTAAGGCTCTGACGATAGGAAAATTAACTCGGGGTGAGCGGCCTGAAGAGCTGCAGACGTTACGTCTGGATAGCGAGTCAGGTGGGCAAATGCGTTACGAAAACCCGCTATTTCCAGCATCGTATGAATAAACGTATCATTGGCCGCAACCATGTAGGGTTTTCGCCAGATCAGGTAAGCAACGGTTGGACGATAAGCCGTCAGGACTGGCTGAAAAGATGATTCAATCTGACAAGCCAGAGCTTCGGCTTCCGGCTTTTTGCCAACCAGGGTACCTACCTCCCGAATCATGCTGAGGGCATCGGGAAACGTGTTTACATCAGTTACATGAACAGCATATCGTTGCTGGAGTTCTTCAATTTGATCACGTGTATTCTCTTCCTCATTCGCCAGAATAAGCGTTGGTTTTAAGTGGTGAATCTTTTCAATATCCAACGTTTTCGTGCCGCCGACGATAGCCTTGCCTTTGACTTTATCGGCCGGATGAACACAAAACTTTGTGATGCCTACGAGTTCGTCATCCAGGCCCAGGTCAATTAGTAATTCGGTTTGTGAGGGAACGACAGAAATGATACGTAGTGAATTCATCATACCAGAAGAGCTAGAGGCACCAGGCATTCGCCGACTAAAAAAACCGACTCAGCATTCGTTTAAACGCTTTCAAAAAGATTCTGTCTAAAAGTCGGAAAAAATGTGCAACGTTTACTTTCAGAATAACTCATTCGGCCATGAAACGATCCTTATTCACCATTCTTATTACGGCTTTGTTTGCTCCCCTGATGTATGCGCAGACAGCAGCTCCGGCATCTGGTAAGATTACGTATGAAGGGCTACGCCAGATCGATTTTTCGCAGATGCGCAGATTTGGTCCGGGCGGAGAAGCCAACGCAACCGAACCTTCGGAAGGGGCACCTGAGGTAGTAAACTTCACGCAGAAGCTCGTTTTTGCGGGTACAATGGCGAAAGAAGAACGCGACCGTCCGCAAGGTATGATGATGCGTCGAAATAGGAGCGACGGTGGCCCAGGGCAGAATGGACCCGGCAGTTCGGGTGACGGAAATCGTCCCTGGCGGGGTGGTAATGGACAGCGTATGACTCCTCCCTTTGAACAGACAACCTTTCTGGATCTGGCGAATCGGCAACGCATCGACGTATTGACCGTAAAAAAAGACTCGGCGACCAGCCAGACGTACCGTACCGAGCGACCAATGCCAGCCGCAACGGATTGGAAAGAGACCGACAAAACCAAAAAAATTGCAGGTTACCTGTGCCACAAAGCCACGGCTACGCATCGTAAAGCCACCTATACGGTTTGGTACACAACGGATCTACCTTTTACGTACTCGCCCGTTGCGGATCTGACTCCACCCAAAGGCGTTGTTATGCAGATTGAATCGGATAACGAGTCGTACAAAGCAACGAACGTATTGGTAGAAGCCGTTGCTGAGGCCACGGTACAGCCACCGAAAGAAGCCAAAGTCGTCTCTACTGAAGAAATGGAACAAATACGTCGGAGAGGCATGGCCGATTTTCGGCAGAAAATGATGCAGAATATGCCAATGCCACGGAACTAGCGCGGAGAAATGAAGCGTATATAATGCCTGATATGAAATGAGCAAGTATCAAAGTAAGTTGAAACGATTCCTGTACGGAGTATTCTTTATTCTTCATTCTTCCTTTTTCATAAATGCCGCGTTTGCGCAATCGACCATACAGGGCACCGTCGTCGATTCGCTGACACGTAAACCCCTGCTGGAAGCGTCTGTATCGCTGATGCTGGCCCGCGATTCGTCGCTTGTTTCGTTTGGGATTACGGATGGAGACGGAAAGTTTGTGTTTCCGAAAATTGCGGAAGGCCAATACCGGGTTTTAGTTACGTATGTTGGCTATCGTAGCCGGGTTCAGCGAGTTTCTGTGACAAAAAACGATCCGGTCGCCGATGTCGGCACAATTGACATAGTGGCTCAGTCGCAGACGCTGATGGAAGTGTCGGTGCAGGGCGAAAAAGCGCCGATTGCCGTCAAAGGGGATACGCTGGAATTCAATGCCGGTTCGTTCAAAACCCGTCCGAATGCACAGGTCGAAGACTTACTCAAGAAACTTCCAGGCGTCGAAGTCGATCGGGATGGCACGGTAAAGGCTCAGGGACAGTCCGTTACGAAAGTGCTTGTCGATGGGAAGCCTTTTTTCGGCAACGATCCGAAAATGGCTACCCGGAACCTTCCAGCCGATATCATTGATAAGGTACAGCTGTTTGACCAGTCATCGGAGCAGTCGACTTTTTCGGGCGTAGATGATGGCGACCGCGAAAAAACCATCAACATTACTACCAAGAAGGATAAACGGAAAGGTACGTTTGGCCAGCAGTCGATTGCCGCCGGACCCAAACCTGATGATAATGCACGTTATTCGGGCCGGGTCAGTCTGAGCCACTTTAATGACGGTCGACAGATTTCGGTGCTGGGGATGGCCAATAACATTAATCAGCAGGGCTTTACGGCGCAGGACCTCGGCCTTGGCAGCAACTTCGGAGGGGCTGGCCAAGGACAGGGCGGAAGCGCCGGTGGCGGAGGGAACGTAATACGAGGTGGACAAAACGGTGGGGGAGGAAACGGAGGTGGCCAGGTTGGTAGCAACGCCATTACACAATCGTGGGCGGGTGGGATTAATTACCGCGACGGTTGGGGTAAAAAGATTGACGTTGTCAGCAGTTACAACGTCAGCAATACCAACACGCTGACCGATCAACGTAGCGTTCGGACCAACGTAATACCGACGGGCGTTACGTCGGGCGGAACAAACCCGTCTGATTCAGCCTCTGCTTTTGTTCGAAACCAGGCCAATGGCTCTGACAATACGAACACGAATCACCGAATCAATCTGCGCCTTGATTACCGACTCGATACGTTGACCACCATTCGGGTCATTCCGAATTTGTCGTGGCTGAACTCAAACTATAACAATTTTAGCCAGTCGCAGACAACCAACGCAGAAGGCGTATTGACCAACACCAGCCAAACGAACTACAACTCGGCAGGCTCTGGCTTCACGGGCAACAATTCGATTTTATTGTTACGTAAGTTTCAGAAAAAGGGGCGTACCTTTTCGGTGAACTGGAACGTAGCGATGAATGACCAGGATAATGAAGGGGTCAATAAGTCGATTAATACGTTCAATGGGTTGTCGACTACGTTAGCGACCGGAACCATCATCAGAGATTCCACAGGATTGGTTACGCAGACAATCAACCAACGTAACAATCAGCAGACGCGCTCAATGACTAACAGCGTGAATGTGAGTTATACCGAACCGCTCTCGCTTCGCCAAACGCTTGAGTTTCACTACAATCTTTCGAACAATCACAATACGTCCAATCGGTTTGTAAATGACTTCAACGAAGCAACGAGCCAGTACGATTTGCTGAACCAGGCCCTGACAAACCGCTTTATAAATGATTATATGACGAATCGGGCGGGGCTGACCTGGCAAACAAGACGGCTGAAATACAGCTACGCCTTTGGGGTGGATGCGCAGCAGGCGAGTTTGAATTCCGATAACCTGAGCCGCGATACAAATCTCAACCGAACCTTCAGGAACCTGCTCCCCAATGCTCTGTTTACGTACAATTTCGGTAAGGGGCAACGGCTACGTATCAATTACCGCACGCGCATTAATGCCCCTTCTGTGAACCAGTTACAGCCGGTGGCTAACAACACAAACCCACTGAACATTCAGTTAGGTAATCTTGATCTACAGCCCGAATACGGCCATACCGTATCGCTGAATTATAACAAGTTCAATTCGGCTACGTTCCGCAATATGTTTGTCTTTCTGAACGCGAGCCGAACTGACAACAAAATTGTTAACTCAACCGTGTTTTCGGAAGCGGGCGCACAAACTACCCGACCGATCAACACAGATGGGTATTACAGCCTTAACGGATCGTTTGTGTGGGGCCAGCCTCTCAAACTGGGAGCACAGAAAACGAATCTGAATCTATCGACGAACGTAACGTACAACCGGGGAACGAGCTTCATTAACGAGCAGTCTAATCTGGCGAAAAACTTTCTGATTGGGCAAGGCATCAGCCTGAGTTCAAATTTTACGGAAAAGTTAGACCTGAATCTGTCGGGAAATATCAACTGGCAGTCTGCCCGTTACTCGCTACAGCCGAAGCAGAACACAAGCTTTCTGAATCAGACTGTTACGTTGGATGTATTCTACCAGCTTCCGCTCCGGTTCACGTTCGCGACCAATGTGTATTACAACCATTATGGGGGTAGTTCGGCTAGCTATAATCAGTCGTATACGCTCTGGAATGCTACGTTGTCCCGGCAGTTGTTTAAGCAGAATCAGGCCGAAATCCGGTTCCAGGCGTTTGATCTGCTGAATCAGAATCAGAGCATTGTACGGAACGTAACGGATACGTACACCGAAGAAGTACAGAGCCGGGTATTGAACCGTTATTTCATGATCAGTTTCGTGTATAACCTGCGTCGGTTCGGGGTAGGGGCTACAGCGCCAAGAAACTCATTTGACCGATCGTTCCAACAGAACAATGGCGGTAACAGAGGCCAGGGACGTAATGGCTTCCGTCAGAATGAGTAGCGTAATCGTTCCGATTGAACTGATAGAAAAAGCGATCCCGGCCTGCGCCGGGATCGCTTTTTCTGTTCTGGTACTATTCCAATCACCTGCGTGTTCGATCCGCTACTAATGAGCGATTGCTACTTGCTCTGGATGATTCAGCAGTACTTTTTCAAATGAGTCAGATAAAGAAGCTTGTTGCGGTCGATATCTGCGTTTTTTTCTACGTCGTGAAAGAGTTACTTTCCAGAGAAAATGCCCGTGAGTGCATCGGTACGGTAGAAGCCCGGTTGAAACAGCAAATCTGGTACAGTGCGGCCGCCGGTATGGAGTATCTGAATTTCAATCGGCACCCGATTTTAAACCGAATTATATTGTACCCAATATCTGTTCCATTATACGCTGGCTGAGTGGTGGGGAAGGGTTCTCAGCTATTCCTGATTTTTTATGCCGAAGTGAACTGGAACGCGGATTGGTAAAACTAGTATGGGAAGAGAAAAAAGTGATTGAAAACGCGCTTTATTTCGGCACCCGCAAGAAAACTATAGGCTGAAGAGATTGGATTGGTCGGATTCAACAGCTTTTTGAAACGCACAATCGCTAAATCAGTTAAAGTAGCTGCGTAAGTATAATCTTAAGACAGACCGTACTACCCATTTGCTGATATACTTTGCAGCAGATTAACGAATCGTTTGATGAATATTCAACAGTTAGAATACATTGCCGCCGTCGATAATTTTCGTCATTTTTTACAGGCCGCTGATCATTGCAACGTAACGCAGCCCACGCTGTCCATGATGATCCGAAAGCTGGAAGATGAATTGGGGGTAAAGATTTTCGACCGTACCAAACAACCGATTATACCGACGGCCATCGGTCGTCAGATCATTGATCAGGGGAGAGTGATCTTGCGCGAAGCCGGGCGGCTCAGTGAAATGGCCCGGCAATATAACGGCGACTTATCGGGTGAGCTGAAAATAGGGGTGATTCCAACCATTGCGCCGTATTTGCTGCCTCATTTTGTGCAGGCTTTTATTGGGCAATACCCCGATATTCGGCTGCACATTTCGGAGATGATAACCGAACGTATCGTTACGGAGCTAAAGACAGGTAATCTGGACGTAGGCATTGTTGCGTCGCTGTCTGATGATCCGACCTTGCAGGAGATTCCGCTTTATAAAGAGCGGTTTTTTGCGTACGTCTCAGAGAAAACCGGTCTTTATAACAAACAGTACATTCTGCCCGGCGATATCGAACCCAACGAACTCTGGCTTCTGGAAGAGGGACACTGCTTCCGAACCCAGATTCAGCAACTCTGTGAATTAAGTCGAAACAGTACATTTGGTTATAGCTTTAACTACCGTTCTGGAAGTATCGAGACACTCATGCGGATGGTTGATCGTAATGGTGGTATCACTATTTTGCCCGAACTGGCGGTGCTCGAACTTCCGGAAGATCGCCGGAAATACGTACGTAGCTTCCAGTATCCCGAACCAACTCGTGAAGTTTGTCTGGCCGTTAATCGTGAGCAAGTCAAAACCCGGCTAATCGACGTACTGAAAGCGTCCGTTCTCGAATACGCACCAATACCGAAAACCTCATAACGTATCAACGACAACGTCACTACGTTCTCACCGGGCTTCGTCGAATGAGAACGTAGTGACTTTATCCATCAAGCTTGAAACAGGAACGTATTCAGTCAGAAATCTTTCGGGAGTTGAATTGCTGCTCATTGGTACGTATCGCATTCGCCAGATTGGCCAGATACGCTTTTCCTTCTTTTTGATACTGATCAATCTCGGTTTGCGTCAGGTAAATTTTTATCTCGTACAAACCGACCGAGCCAGCGACTACCGTAAAAACCAGATCGCCTGACTCGTTTTCCGCTAATGTATAATTCCAGCTTTCTTTGGCTAATTCTTTCATAAAATCCATTGCTTACAAATCCGATTCAACGTATTTACCTTTCGGTATACGGTCGACTACGGCTTCTGAATAGCCCGTTGGCAGTTTACCTCCGGGCAACCAAAGCGAATTGGCCCCCATTTCATTGCCCGAAGGTAAGCGAACATGTAATTCTACGGGATTGGGAATATCGATTCGGGCTAACGGTTTTCCTTGCCAGCTACCCGCCGGAATCCCTAATTCGACCTCAATGGCCGATACGTTCTTCGCGGTTTTTTGCAGCATGGCGTCCATTTCCTGCTTTGCCATCACAAATTGGGTGTTATCTGGATAACCCAGCAAATCCCGGCCGTAATCGTCCAGCGACTTTTTCGTAACCAGATACGACGCCCCATTTTTAAACAGCGACAGTTGATACGTAATGTAAGGCGCTTGCAGATACACTGACGGATCAGGCCGTTGACCTTTTGGAATAGCCAGGACTTTCTGCGAATCCCAGCCGTTAATCCAGGATTCGGCTAACGTAGGGGCCGATGGAATTTGGTGATCTGTGCAGGCCCAGGCCAACGCCGACAGCATGACCGCCAGCAACGATTTCATAAAGGACATCTTCATAAAAGCAGGAGATTGAATGAGTGGAGAATTTGATACGTATATGCGAATCGAACTGACTATCAGGTCGGATTCTGATGAGACTCAAAATTAGATAAACCAGGATGGGCGTATACTTTATATTGTCTCAATTGAGTAAACGGTGTATTGAATTGATTGGACAAAAAAATAAGCCCGTTCTGGAACGGGCTTATGAATGGGTAGTAACAGCAAATGGTGCTGGGCTACTCTGTCTATTTAATATACCGGAAATCTTCGTCACCTTTTAAAGACAACAACGTTTCGTACATCAGCTTGATTACGTTCTGTACGTCGTCCATATGAACGGTTTCGACGGTCGTGTGCATGTACTTCAGCGGGAGCGAAATCAGCGCGGAAGCAATGCCTTCAGTCGCGTAGGCAAAAGCGTCGGTATCCGTGCCGGTCGAGCGGCTAACCGCCTGACGCTGGAAAGCAATTTCTTTTTGTTCTGCTACGGCAATCAGATA
>NZ_JBMDWV010000383.1:0-4556 GCF_048594605.1 Spirosoma sp. | reverse complement strand
AGGGTAATTGGCGGTGGCATCATTATTCTTGCCGTCGTTGCCTGCTGCGGCAATAAATAAAATCCCCGCGTTATTGGCACGAACGATAGCATCGTACAAGCCCTGCGAAAAACCTCCTCCTCCCCATGAGTTGTTGGTAGCTATAATATTAACTGGCTTAACAGTCCGTGTCTTCAGATTAGTGAAATAATCAACCGCTTTGATTGCGTTTGCGGTTGTTCCGCCCAAAGCACCCAGAAACTTAGCATTTAACAGTTTAACATTCCAGCAAACACCTGCCACGCCTTTGCCATTGCCGCCTACAGCGCCAATAGTTCCGGCCACGTGCGTACCGTGGTCATCGTTTACACCATCAAAAACCTGCTTGTCATTTCCAGCAAAATCCCAGCCGTAAACATCGTCTTTCAGGCCATTGCCATCATCATCTTTACCATTGCCTGCAATTTCGCCGGGGTTAACGCCTGCGTTAGCGGCCAAATCTTCGTGTGTGTACATGTAGCCTTCATCAATTATGCCAATATACACAGCATTCGATCCTGTGTGATCATTGCCCCAGGCTACTGCGGCATGGCTTCCGTATTGATTAGCCGGAGTTGTTGTGGCACCCTGCATTCCCCACAGGGCTGCATTTGTAATGTACGTATCATTCGATGTAGCATTATGGGTGTAGATATAATTGGGTTCGGCATATTCAATAAAATTATTCAGCACTTTCAAACGTGAAAGCACATTCAAAACCTGCTCTGGCAACTCAACCAGCGTTACGCCTTCCTTGTCGCCAAGGCGCTCCATTAATTCGGTAATGATTCTTTCTTTTACTTTCCCCTTAATGCTTTCCAGGATTTCAGCCTTTTTGCTATCAGAGATATTTGCCTTGAACTTGACAAGTACTTCATTGGGTACAAAATTGCCTTCAGCAGCCAGTCTTGCCGAACTCTGGCTGTTAGTCGTGGCGACCTGGGGCGGGTTTACGTCTATTTGACACGCCACTACTAAACTACTTATTGTAGCTGTGTACAACAGTTTGGTAAATTTTAACATGATAGTAAAGTTTAGGTACGGTTTGTTTTAAACTTGATTCAACCTATAGCTTCCTCTGATCTACCCTAAGAAAGGGACTCGAAATCAGCGAATAGCTGTTCGATAGAGAAACTAGCGATTAGCCATCAAGATAAAACGTTTATTATAATTTTACCATTTTCAGTAACTACTCTTTTATAAATAAATTTCACCAGTATACTTTCACTAGAAAAAATCTTACAAAAAAGTCAATAGTTTGAGAGCAACCGATGCGTAAAGGGGAGATAATTTTGAAGCCGCGAAAAGGATGAATCTATTGTCCGTTGCTGGTTGGTCTATATCCCAACACCCCGGCCATAACGACCAGTGACGACAAAACCACAACAAGTATTGGAATTCCTTCACGGAATCCCAGCAGCCGTAAATCTTCGGGAATGTTTAAATAAAGCAAAACCGTAATCAGGCCGCGTGGAGCAATCCAGAGAAGAGGTTTAACATGACCACGATACGTTAATCGCAAAACGACCCAGCGCCAGGCAATGATAGCCACAATAAACAGCGCGCTGACAATCAGCGCATCCATGTCAATCAATGTGCGCGGAACAGCGGCATAGCCCAGAATAAGAAAGAAGAAAGTACGTACCACAAATGCCCCTTCGGCAGTCAGGTTTTTAAGCTGATCAAGCTCTTTCTCGAACAAGTCGTTTTTTAAGATCCGGCTGAGCCGCCCGCGAATGAACAGTTCTGTATTATTCAGAAACAGTCCGAAAATTAAAATCAGCAGGAGCGATGAAAGATGATTGATTTCGGCCAGTGCATACACAAGAAACAGCACCGAAATAATGGGCAGGAATTTAATTCGATGACTGATTTTCCCGATCAGATAAAGCAGTAAAAAGCAGCATCCCAGCGAGATCAGCGCCATTGTAAGCGTATCGCGGGTAAAGGACCATACGGCTCCAAGAATCGAATTTCGGCTCAATAGCAAAAAATTATAGGCCATTACGCCCAGGATACCAGCAAAGGCCGACTCATACACGGCAAACTCTTGCTGACCGGAAGAAAGGTTCGCTACGGTCTGAACGGTTACAGTGTTGCTGATAATGGCAAAAGGCAGGGCAGCTAGTAAGCAATGAAAAAAAGAATCGTTTAGCAGCAGATACAGCATCCCGGCCATAATCAGGGTGCCGCCAATGATTGATAACAGGGAAGCTATGAACGTACGACGTAAGACGCTCAGATTATCCGTATGGAGTTCCAGATTAAGTGCACCTTCCAGTACAATCAATATCAGCCCTAACGTACCAAGTGTGGGCAGAATGGCATTAACATAGGGAACCTGAACATTGAAATACTCCGTTGCCTGCCGGGTGAGAATACCCAATAACAAAAGCAACAGCACAGAAGGTGTCTTGAATCGACTACTGAATAAGTCAAAGGCATAGGAAATTAGTACCGACAAACTCAGGACTATAATCAGAATCGATGAATCCATACGGACTAGTATAAATCCAATAGCCGATCATGGAAGACGCCCAGATAATACGGACGCGTCATCCGTAATCAACCATTGACGATCAACTTATTTTCTGGCGTAATAATATAGGTTTACCGAGGGAGCACTGGCTCGTTCACTAATTGTAAAAAAGCCTTTGGCATCTTTATCGAAACAAACGGCTTCGCCTTGTGGCTCCAGCCGCACAACCAACTGGCGACGGCTTCCGCGCTGAAGGGCATCAGCGATGGATTGCCCCGCGCTACGTTTCCAATAATAAAGCTGTGAATAAGTCCGGACCAGAATCTCGCTTCCGTCGGGCGAAATAGCGGCTGCCGTTACGTAATTCGCCAGGCCGCCCCCAAAGGATATTTCGCCCAGAGCTTCCGCTACGGTCACTTCGTTTATGTTCTGCGGATAAGCCAGCCGGTATAAACGTACTTTTTCCTCTCGTTTTGAGATGATGTAAATATCTTTAGTCTGGGGATCGACAAACATCGCTTCGGCATCGCGAGACCCGTCAGGATAGCGGAAATTAATACGTTCTACGCCCGATATTGGCGATTGTAGTGTAGCTGGCTCAGGCAAACGGTATATCTGGTAAAGAGGATACTGTCCATTGTTGTCGCCAATGTCGCCAATATAAAGGTAATTAACGCCGTCCTGAGGCCCGGGTCCAATCGCCATTTCTTCCCAGTCGCGGTTGGTTACGTTCGGAATGCTAATTTTTCCTTTGACCTGGCCATCGTACCCCAGCAAAGCCAGCTCGGCCGGACTTCCGCTGTCTTGCTCAATCCAGAGATTACCTGGCTGACTACGGCTATCGGCTATACCCGATGCTTCATCAATCTGACCGGCTGCTACGGGTGCTATGGTCGGATCGGATGCAAATTGGGCATCTCCATTCGCAATATCCAGCTTACAAGAGGTTGTTACCAGTAAACCGATTAATAAAACAAACACGCGCATAGTTTCATCTGAGGCTGATTCTGCTGCCAAAGTAACGAAACAACCGATAGAATAGTGAGTTGATCTCCGATTAACCTACTAAGCAAATGATTTGTTTTCAATCAGTCAAGACATAAATGACAGGATTTACCACAAATATTATAGCCTGATAATCAGAAGACAACTAACTTGCTATTCAAAAATCAGTACGCTCTTTTCCTTCATTTTAAACCAATTTCCACATGAAAATCAATACGTCTCCTTCTTGCCAGTTTTGTTACTCCTTTCGTGATCAGTAGCTGTCCTTCGTTTCAAAGTCTGATCATCGAGGCACTTGCTTTTTTTAATCCTTCCTACTTTTTTAACCCTTTCTCTGCCATGATTCTCCCCAAAACCATTCGCTTGTGGCATCAGGTGTGTGCTACGTTGTTTATTGCCTGTTTTGTATCGGGTTGTATAAATGTTATTCGAGAAGATCACCCTCAGTATACGTACCTGGTCAGTAGTAGTAAAGTTGCCGAAATTCCAGTGCAGTCGCTCAGCGCGCTGGTGGGTCAAACGAATCCGTCCTATCTGGGCTTACTAAAATACAATATAGGAGCTTACAGACTGGTGTATAAAACCAAGAACTGGGATGGCAGTACTATACAGGCGTCGGGTTTGCTGCTAATCCCGGATTCCCCTACACCCGTACCTATGATCAGCCAGCAACACGGTACAATCTTCGACGAAGCTGAAGCTCCCTCCAACTTTGGCCCGGCCAGTGAGGCCTATCAGTATTCAACTGTTTTTTCGTCAAGCGGGTACATCATTGCCTGCCCGGATTATATTGGTTTCGGAGCCTCTAAAAACCTGATTCATACCTACGAACACCGGGCCAGCCTGGCACAGACCAGTCTCGATATGCTACGTGCCGCTCGGGAGCTGCTTCAGGTTAACGCACCCAGCAAATGGGATTCGCGGCTATACCTGGCCGGCTACTCTGAAGGTGGCTACGCGACAATGTCGTTGTACAAGAAAATTCAGGAAGAGTTTCCGGCCGAGTTTAATTTGAAGGCCGTTTCAGCCGGAGCTGGTGCTTTTGACAAAACAA
>NZ_JBMDWV010000382.1:0-3103 GCF_048594605.1 Spirosoma sp. | reverse complement strand
CAATCTTTAATGTAACCGACCCATGCTTGGTAAACTTGATTGCGTTGTTCAGCAGGTTCAGCAAAATTTGTGTCAACCGGGTAGGATCGCCCAGCAAAATCGGAGGAAGATTGCTGTCTATTTCCGTGACCAGCTTCAGGTCTTTATCAACGGCGGCTGCCTGAAACATGGTCTTGATTGACGAAGCAAGCAGATAAATGCTGAACGGAATGGACTCCAGCTTTATCATACCCGCTTCAATCTTCGATATATCCAGAATGTCGTTAACGATGGTCAGCAGGTTTTTACTGGCCGTTCGAAGTAAAGCGACGTACTCTTTCTGATCTGTATCCAGCGAGGTAGTATCCAGCAGATCGGAGAAACCGATGATAGCGTTCAGCGGAGTACGTATTTCGTGGCTCATATTAGCCAGAAAGTTCTCTTTCAGTTTGGCGGTTTTTTCGGCTAACTCCTTGGCTTCCTGCAGCCGCTGCTGCGATTGAACCCGATCGCTGATATCGATGCTGGACGTAATGACGTACTGAACCTCTCCGTTGGCGTCGTAAACAGGCGATGCTGTGGTAAACATCTGAACGGCTTTACCATCCATACGCATTTCAATATCATCGGCCTGTGCAGCTTCGCCCTGTAACGCACGATACGTTGGTCTTTCCTCCAGCGGGTAAGGCTCACCGCCTGGAAATCGGTAGGACTGAATGGAATTAACCGCGTCGCTGTACGAGTTGATACGGTCTAAGTTGCCAAACAATTTCGAAGCCGCTCCATTCGAATAATAGAACTCTCCGCGCTGATTGACAATGACGATAGCCACCGGTACGGCTTCCAGCAATTTCTTGGTTTGCTGCTCACTTTCAACCAGTTGCTGATTTAACCGATCCCTATTACGTAACGTCTGAAAAAGCAGGTACGTAGCCCAGATGATCATGATTAACGCCGTAATAAAGCCAACCAGGCTACTCATCGTTGCGTAATCGGCGGATCGTTTACTCTGCGACGTGCGTGTTTCGAGCAATACGTTTTCGTAGCTCTCAACCGTTTTCAGCACCTGATAAAACGTAGTGCTGATGCCCATATAAAGCTCGATTGAATCAAGGCGAGCTTTACCGTTAGCAATCGCTCCCTCTTTAAACAGCGTCTGGCTGTGGGCCAGTTTACGTTGGTATAATTCCTGGAGTTTCTCTATCCGCTTTTGTTGTATGGGGTTATCGTTCGTCAGCGTGTGAAGCGCTTTCAGCTGCTCGGTCATTTCATCAGCATTTCGTTTAAAATCCGCCTTGAAATAAGGATTTCTACCAAGCAAATGCCCCCTTAAGTCGTTGTCTAAATTGGTGAGGATACCGGATACATGCTGCGTTTTGTTCAACACTAAATGCGTATGGATCTCCCAATTATTTGTTCTAATCAACTGCTGAATTGTTCGATGTGCATTTATGCCTACAAGTACAGTAATCAGCAAACCGAAGGCTACCATTAAGATAATCCGTCTGTTCTGTATCATCAGTAAATACTATTAATCAATACGTGGCCAGTTAAAGGAAACCCGCTCAAGGATAGATGGTGGATAAACAGGCCGATAGCATTTACCCCACGACCCATGGAGAGAAGTGATTTAATAAATCGTCAGCAAGGAGCGTCTATACAACCGTAGTAGTGATTAAAATTAGTTTAGTGAATTTATTTCTCAAAATTAATACGGCTATGTTACTATAATTTTTCCTCTTAAAACTTATTTATTGTTTTTTGCTTGATTGGCATCAAAAAACCGGAGTAACAAAAATGCGCTATAATTTAATCCATGTGCATGTTTATCTTGTTTATAGACTATTATTCATTCGTTTTGCCATGAAAACAGCTTTATATAAACTCATTCCACTGCTGTTGCTGGTTAATGCTTTTGCTTCTGCCCAAACCCGCTTTTCTGTAGCCATTACGGCTTCACCTGCCTACGCCCACTTCAATACCAGCCTTAATTTGCTGGTTCCGGATGGCAATGGGCAAATCCAGCCGATAAACTTATCCAACAAATCCTCATCAGCTGGCTTCTTAACAGGCTTCATGATGCACTATGCCTTCACACCCCGATGGTCTGTCTCATCGGGGTTGTGGTATAATCGATTGGGTGCTGATGGGATTAATCCGTTTGTTCCGGGCAATTTTCCCGCCCGGATTATTAGCCAGAATTTGCAAATTCCCCTTCTGGTTAATCTGCGGTTAAACAGCCGTCGACTGTCCCCTTACTTTTCGCTTGGCAGCCTTGCCAATTTCCCCCAGTCGACCCTCTATCGAAGTGAGACCAACGCCGGTACTGACAAGACTAGCATTCGGTTCAACACTCCGGCTGATTTCCGGGCTGTAGTTGGCGCGGGGGTTTCCTACCAACTGGCTCAACACTGGTCGTTACTATTCCAGCCTCAGCTTGTCTGGCACTTCCAGCCGAAGGGCGATTATGAGCGATTTATCGCTTATCAGTTAAACGGGCATTTTCAGCTTATGTATTCGTTTTAACATCCGAACCGCTATTTCCGGTCTGAATGCCCCAGATCTTTCTCCGGGTTTACTACGTCACGTACGAGTTGTTTCAACTCTTTGATTTCTGGAAATCGCCCTTCCACTTTTCGGTCAAAAATAACCTGGTCGTCGATACGTACCGAAAACCGACCACTGAATTCGGACGGCTGTAGCAACACGCCGTGAACGTCCTCCGTAAACGTTGTCAGCAATTCCTGCGCCATCCAGGCCGACCGTAGCAGCCAGCCACATTTTGGGCAATACTCAAGAGTTATTGTAGGCTTCATTTAGCTTCAATTTTGTCCTTACACCAACCGAATCCCTTTTTCCTCAATCACGATCTTCCGTTCGCGGTACAACGTACCGACTGCTTTTTTAAAGGTCTTCTTACTCATTTCCAGCGCTTTGTAAATTGCGTCGGGCGGACTGTTATCAGTAAGCGGGAGAAACCCGTTTTCGGCTTTGAGCGTAGCGATGATACGCTGTGCGTTGGGCTCTACGTTCTCAAAACCCGCCCGCTGCAGACTGACGTCTACACGGTCATCGTCGCGAATGTTTTTGATGTATCCAATAAGCGGATCGCCGGGTCGGACGG
>NZ_JBMDWV010000381.1:0-27183 GCF_048594605.1 Spirosoma sp. | reverse complement strand
TGGAAAACAGGCCGATTTAATCTGTTTTATCTGGAACAGTGGGCTTTATTCAAGTGCCTACCTATCAACACGATGAAATCCCTAAAGCGAGCGTTACTGGTGATTAGCCTTGGCTGGCTTGGCAACCAATTGACCAGTTGCCGACAAGAAACCAGACTGCCTGAACCCACTTCAGCGCCCACTCACAGACCCACTGCCATAACAGTATTCTATATTAACCCTGGCAAGAAGGCCATACAGTTAGGGACGATTGACGTAAGCGGAGTGAACTACGGCTACTCAGCCATCGATTCGACTACTTACCGCTATGACAAGCTGGGTCGACAGCTCAGTCGCCGACTCGTGCAACGACAGGCATCAGAGACGACTCCTAAAACGGCCTTACTCAATGAGGTGACTTACCAGTATACCTATGCGCCCACGACCGTAATTGAACAAACGCCCTCCCAGCGAGTAGAGAACCCATTGGACGCCAGTCAGCTTCGGTATGCCAGTTACTCGCAGACTTATTTTGATCGGTTCCAGGTCTTAGTGGATACCTTAAGACACTATTCAGCAGAAGGCATCTTAGTTAGCTCGACCACCATTAATCGGTCGGTCAATCCAGTAATTACCAAACGGGCTTGTCTAGTCGATCAGGGCGATGTGGTGAAGATCAGCTTGACCTATGGCCAACAGAGCGATCCTTATGAAGTCACGACCCTGAGTTATGATCGGTCCCATTATGGTCCCCTGACGACTCAACCCCTAGACGGTGAAACCAGCCGCCATGCCTTGCTGACCAAGGTGGTTACCAGCTATTGGGGACGTCAAACGGATCGGTCTAGTTTCACCTATAGAAATGAGTATGATCAGCAAGGCCGTCTGGTCCAGCGAAGCGAATCCTTCCAGCCAGCGAACGGGCAACCCACCGAGCTTCGCAGCCTAACCAGGTTTTACTATTAAGGGCGTTTAATGAGCACCCCCTATTTGGAAACAACGAACCGTAATTTGGAAACATTTCGTTTTATATACTATCCGAATTTTGCATTGCTAACATGAAAAGCAGGAAACTATGCAAAAAGTAAGTTTTAAAAAACAGAAGCTGTGATGTAAGCGGATAGTTAAATTTTCCTGAGAATTTTGATTATATAAGAATGAATCCTGCCATGGTTAGCATACATCCTGGAAGTAGTATAAAAGAGCAAACGGCTGGGCTGTACACTAACCAACCTGCTATAAAGGATTTATTGCTTTAACCTTTCACGCTTCTTGCCAAGGTGAAAGTGGTAGCGAACCAAGGTATTGAGAAGATCCTGCACACAAAGGTTGAAGCCATTCGCTGAGCTGTAGCTTTTTACAAGCTTAGTATTTGTTGACGATAACCGCATTGGTGCAATGATATTTGTGCGGGCAGTAGCTAAGACGAGAATGCTTAGATCTAGGAGTAACGAATTAAGGTAATCGCAAGCCTATAGAACCAGGGCAAGTCGAGCGATTAAAGAAAGCAGGCGGACAACAACGCACTGCCGTAACCAACAGTGCCGAAAAACTAATGGCTAGCTCTACACCAAATTCAGCTGTAGATGCCAAACAGGCAGGTGGGAAAGATTAGATTTACTGGAAGCTAGGTACTATTACAGGACGACACGTAGGCTTCATTCAAACTCACGCAAGAAACTGTTATTTACCAGTACGAGTAACTTAATACTATTTGATACGTTTCATCAGGCTGACTATTTCCTTAGCCAACTCTTATTGTTAATTATTGATGACTAAGTCAACGCATTGGATTCACATAGGGAAGGTTTCGATTTATGTAATTAAGCCACTGCCAGCAACAAAAAAACACGTCGGCAAAGAAGCGAGCCACGCTTATTAATATGCTCAGCCCAAAGCATTGGAGAAACTAATACTTTTTTTGAAATAGCTAATCCCCGATTGGCATAAACATGACATCAGCAATAGCTACTACGTTCACTTTATTTGCAATGAATTTTTTACTGAAACTAGTAGGCATCGGTTTGCTGGTCACAGGTCTTGTATTAGCAATCAAGCCCGATTTTTTTGGTAAATTCTCAACATTCCTCAATGCCTATCAGATGATAGAAAAAAGAGTAAAATGGGGTGTTCTGATTGGTATGGGGGGATTCATGATAGTTTATAATAATTGGATCTCATGGAACTTACTAATTACTGCTCTATTACTATCTATTACACTCGGTATTATCGTAGCAAGATTAATAGGCTTTGTGTTAGATGGATTTTTTATTAAACAATTTTACTGGTTGCTGATCGAAATAGTCGCTTTAATCATTTTTTGGCTTTTGTATTGGAAGCAAAGAAATTAAGCCAACCCAATCCATAATTTCCAAAACGGAAGCAGAGATGAACATCATTAATTCCTTATCTGAATTTCATCGTTTACTATCCATTCCGCCACCATTGCACCCGTTGGTTAGTATAGTACATGTTTCGGAGATACATGCCATAACTTCTGATGTCTGGAAAAAATTCACTACTAATTTTTATACAATTTCATTAAAAAATAATATTCAGTCAAAAGTAAAGTATGGCCAAAACTATTATGATTTTGATCGGGGAACTATGGTATTTACCGCACCGAAACAGGTTCAATCGGTTGAAGTGGAAACCGCCAATACATTCAATGAAACTTCCGGATCTGGTTATGTACTACTGTTTCATCCTGATTTTTTAGGAAAACATTCGTTATCGGTAAGTATCAAAGAGTACAGCTTTTTTTCCTATGCTGTAAACGAAGCCTTACATCTTTCAGAAAAAGAAGAAAATAATGTGATTGACATTTTAAAAAAAATAGATGAAGAATACCAGCATATTGACTCTCATACACAAGGTATTATATTGGCTCAAATAGATGTATTGCTTCAATATAGTAACCGCTTTTACCAAAGACAATTTATTACCCGTAAGGCGATAAACGTCGATTTACTGACAAGAACCGAAGGCCTTATCAGTGAGTATTTCAATTCTGAAATGGGCTTAAAAAGAGGAGTCCTTACCGTAGAAAGTTTGGCAAATCAACTCAATCTATCTGCCAATTATTTAAGCGATGCACTCAGGTCGCTCACCGGACAAAGTACCCAGCAACATATCCATGAAAAATTGATTGAAAAGGCAAAGGAATATTTAATCGTAAGTAACTTATCGGTTTCCGAAATCGCCTATAATTTAGGCTTCGAACGTCCACAATCGTTTAATAAGCTCTTCAAAGCCAAGACGAATCAGAGCCCGCTGGAGTTCAGGGATTCGTTTAACTGATAGAAAGTAACCCTGTTGGAACTACTTTGGTTAGGCTTCATCCACTGTTACCTTATCTTACCTCAATACGTTAGCCGTATGGATTTCGTCTGTCTTTCAATGAATAAGATCAGACAGTCAACAATAGTACAATCAAACTGACAAACCTAAAGAACTTCCGTTTGTCCGAGACTTACAAACCGTTAATTCCATGAACAAAACCATTTTTATCACAGGAGCTTCCTCTGGCTTAGGTAAGGCAACCGCTAAATTATTTCAAGCGAAGGGTTGGAATGTTATCGCAACTATGCGATCTCCGGAAAACGAAAAAGAGTTGAACCATCTCGCGAATGTGGTATTGCTGCCGCTCGATGTTACTAATCCGGTCGAAATAAAAAAAACGGTAGCTGAAGCGATCAGCCTGCACGAAATTGATGCGGTGTTTAATAATGCCGGCTACGGACTAATGGGGGCCTTGGAATCGTTCTCCGATGACCAGATTGTCAATCAGCTTACCACCAACCTGTTGGGTGTGATTAGGGTAACAAAAGAATTTATTCCGCATTTCAGAGAAAAAAAATCTGGCGTTTTCGTGAGTACTACTTCAATGGGTGGTCTGTTAGCTTTTCCATTGCATAGCGTATACCATGCCGCCAAATTTGGGGTTGAGGGATGGAGCGAAAGTATGTCATTTGAATTAGCCATGCACAATATTCAGATCAAAACGGTTGCTCCAGGAGCTGTTGCCACCGATTTCACAGGGCGTTCACTAGACAAAGTATCCTCCAGTGACTACACAAAACTGGAAGATAAACTCTTTGCAAACGTAGATAAAATGATGCGTGTTGCAGCGGATGCCACCCAAATAGCGGATGTGGTTTATGAAGCCGTAACAGATGGGAAAGACCAGGTAAATTATATCGCCGGCGAGGACGCAAAAGCAATTTATGCAAGGCGTTTAGAAATTGGTCCCAATGCCTTCAGAAAAGAAATCAAAGCCCAATTTTTAGACTAGACGTACCGTGACGAGCGAGTGGGTAATTAGCTGGGATGCCTAAAACACCTTAGCAATCAGTAGCCCCCAGCAGGTTGGACGGTGTAGAACGAAACCTAGTGTTCTCGATTCAGGAGGGTTGAATGGTCGCATTCGATTGTGTATACCAGAGCTTACAAGCCTACAAACACTACCGCCATTTATTGAGGCTTTTCACTTTTGACTACAACAAAAGTCGTTTAGGCTAAACCCATCAATTCCATCCCTACGATCTTCGTAGCATTCACTTCTTACCTTCAGTTAGGTAGGGTTTCTATTGACCAGCGTGTACTTGCCAAAGGTGGCATATCCTCCAACGCGTTTGCTATAGCGTTCAACTTGCTTATAAATGATGAAACTAAACGTCACGATTAATGGTGTAGCCAGGGCTTTTGATGTCGACCCTGATATGCCGTTGTTATGGCTTATTCGGGACGAAGCCAAGCTAAAGGGAACCAAGTTTGGGTGCGGAATGGGGGTATGCGGTGCCTGTTCGGTTCATGTGGATAGTGAGTTAATTCGCTCCTGTTCGTATCCAGCGCGACTGGCAGGGGGGAAAAATATAACCACCCTTGAGGGGCTATCCGCCGACAATAATAACATACACCCCGTTCAGCAGGCTTGGCTGGACCTCCAGGTACCTCAATGTGGGTACTGTCAGCCTGGCTTCATGATGGCAGCGGCTCACCTGCTGGAAGAAAACAGACATCCTACCGAAGAGGACATAAAAAACAGCATCTCGAATATTTGCCGTTGCGGGACACACCCACGCATCGTGAAAGCAATTCTTTTGGCTGCCAAACTCAAAAGCGATGGACCAACCAAGTAGTACTCAAAAAAAGGGGGTTTCCAGAAGAAAGTTTCTTGCCCGTTCGGGCGCTGCTATAGCGGGCTCTGTTGCTTTGCTTTACTTTGGACGATCCAAAATACGTAGCGTCCTGAGCCATGTAGCCGCCGATGTAAAGTTTGACGCGGGTATCACCGACTTTGATCCTACTGTATGGTTTGAGGTTAATATCGACAATACGATTACGTTGAAATCGCCCAAGATGGAAATGGGGCAAGGCATTTTTACCGGCTTTGCCCTATTGGCGGCCGAAGAACTTGATCTAGACGTTGCTAAAATAAAGGTTGTCCATGCATCCACTTTGACAGGTCCACAAAGTACCGCAGGCACGGGACTGAGTAACAGCACTTCTTCACTCTATATACCGATTAGAGAAGTAGCGGCCACGCTGCGGGAAACCTTAAAACTAGCTGCATCAAAAATATGGGCTGTACCCACTACTGCCGTACAAACGGCCAATGGTATACTTTCCGCAGGAAGTCACAGTGCGAGTTACGCAGAAATCGCCCAACAAACCAAAACCTGGGAGATTGCAAAAACACCTGCCCTGCGTCAGGCATCTACGTTTAAGTATATTGGCAAAGACCATAAACGGGTTGACCTGGAAGACAAGATACTAGGCAATACGGTTTATGGAATTGATATTGAAGTTCCGGGTATGGTTTACGGGGCAGTCATGTACTGCCCATATTTTGGTGGTGAAGTAAAAACGGCTGATACAACCCTGGCTAAAAGCAATCCGAGTATTTTAACCATAATTCAGGATAAAAACTGGATTGGTGTGGTCGCCAAGACAAGGTATGCAGCCGAAAAAGCCATTGCCAGTATTAAAGCTACCTGGACTTTTGACCCCAACTATACCACTAAGGATGCCATTAATGCCATTACAGTAGGCCAGGGTGTGGCGGTAGTCATGCAGGACGAAGGCAATGCGAATGATGAATTAACCGGTGATGTGCTGTCCAGCGAATACCGAACACCGATAGGCTTTCATGCGACGATGGAGCCAAGTATTGTCGTGGCCGATGCAGCAGGCGAAAAACTGAAACTATATACCTCTACGCAGAATGTCGCTTTCATGCGGCAGTCCATTGTCGACCAAACCGATTTTAAGGAAGAGAACATCCAAATCATACCGGCCTTCTTAGGGGGCGGTTTTGGCAGAAGAGGCTATAAACACAATGCCCTTGAGGCTGTCAAGCTGTCAAAAGCCGTAGGCAAACCCGTGCATTTGCTGTATACCCGGCAGCAGGAGTTTCAAAATGGCTATGTTCGGCCCAACACCCATCATGTAATGAGGGGCAAAGTAGATGCAACCGGTAAAATTTTAGCCATTCAGCATGAATTTGCCACAGGTTCGATGGCTTTTTTAGGCTTACCGATGGCCAAACCCATTATAGGGGCTGACTTCATGGTAGCGGGTCATGGAGGACGAGTTTCCTATTCTATCCCAAACAGACGAACGAAAATATGGCACAACGATCTGCCCTTTCCAACAGGGTTGTGGCGGGGTGTGGGTATGTTTGCCAATACGTTTGCTATTGAAAGTTTTATGGACGAAATGGCCAGTAAAGCTGGTGCGAACCCTTTACAGTTTAGACTAGATCACTGTGGTGACACCGCCTTGCTGCAACGTCGTAAAAACTTATTATTGAAACTTGGCGAAAAGGCTGGCTGGAATAAACCGAAAGCGGACGCTACTGGCCGAGGTATCGCTGTATGCGAAGATCATGGTACCATTTCGGCAGCCATCGTTGAGTTGCAACTTATCGATAAAAAAATAAAAATTTTCCGGGTGATTCAAGCCATCGATGCCGGAACCATTGTTAACCCAAATGGTGTAAAACAGCAGGTAGAAGGAGCTACTATGATGGCGATTAGTGCTTCGCTGTATGAAGAGGCTACTATTGAGAATAGCCAGTTTACGCAGACAAGTTTTCATACGTATCGGGTAGCCGCCCTTACCGATACGCCAGCAATAGAGGTCATCATTCAGGAAAGTTTGGAGCCGCCCTCCGGTGTGGGCGAACCACCCCTTTCACCTGTTACCCCGGCTATTGCCAATGCCATCTATAATTTAACAGGCTTCCGTTTGCGGTCTCTTCCGTTGCAGGAAGCCCTGGATAAGCACTATCAAAAGACAGGAAAATAAACCTTACCGAAACGTTAAACCGTGTTTTGTCATGCCGGCAAAGAAACCGATGCGAATAAAAACAATTACGGAAGCTCATCAACTGTCTGGATTGCCTAAACCAGACCATCCCCTTATAAGTATTGTTGATTACACCGACCTTCAATCATCTACCAATAATAGCGTAGATATAAACCAAGGACTACTATTGGATTTTTATTATATCACCCTTAAAAAAGGCTTTAAAAATAAATTATATTATGGCCAACAGACCTATGATTTTGATGAGGGTATGTTGTACTTTGTGGCGCCCAATCAGCTAATAAGAGGGGCAGGTGCTAGTCCCGAAGACGACTTATCCGGTTGGATTTTACTCGTGCATCCGGACCTTTTGTGGGGAACATCGCTGGCGAACAAAATAAAAAATTACGAATTCTTCAAGTACTCGATCAACGAAGCGCTGTTTCTGTCGGATAAAGAAAAGACAATCATTAACGACATAATCCAGCATATTAAAATCGAATACCATTCAAACATTGACAATTTTAGTCAGGATATCATCATTTCACATATAGAAACTCTGCTGACCTACGCCGAGCGATTTTACCAACGACAGTTTATCACTCGAAAAATTAATAATCATCAAATTCTCGTTCGATTAGAAAAACTCTTGTCGGACTATTTTAACGATGACGATTTATCGACGAAGGGGTTACCAACAGTTCAGTATATTTCAACCAGTTTACACATTTCCCAAAGTTACTTAAGAGGTTTACTTAAATCGCTGACTGGCCAAACGACGCAGCAGCTCATCCATGAAAAGCTGATTAATAAAGCCAAAGAACGCCTGTCAACCACCGACTTATCCGTTAGTGAGATTGCCTATGAGTTAGGCTTCGAGCATTCGCAGTCCTTCAATAAGCTCTTCAAAGCCAAAACCAACCAGAGTCCGTTGGAGTTCAGGGCTTCGTTTAACTAACTGTCAAATAGCCCTTTGGAAGTATTGGGTTCGCATTGCTTGACACAAACCGTGTATGGTGCGTCTCAAATAATCCTCTTTTTAGGCGAGGCCTGCTCACTTTTTCTTGACGAGTGATTAATTCTCTACGTTGGAGCACAGTTCCTTGCAGGGTCGCTCGACCTCGTTCCAGTGACTACAACCTACCTCACTAGCTAGTGCATAAAACCTAAGGAATGGACGCCATACGGGCGGGTCTGCAGCTTCTATATAAATTCTTATTAAGTGCTATTAAATGGATAACAAGGTGATGAGAATTCTCGATCAACTTTCGTTTCCTACCTGAAATAATCCATCTTAGGCAACGGTTAGGCACCAATTGGCGTACTACGTAATTATTAAGATATACTGTATACTACGTAAGCCACAATCATGAATCAAAACGAATTTCCGACGAGGGGATTCAGACGTAACTTTGTCAAACAAACAACGGGATTAAGTGCTGTTTGTCTTTTGTTCATCGCTACGTTCTTCTCCTGCTCGAAAACTGAAGACACCGTTACACCGGGCGGTACGACGACACCAACGACGTCGACCACTACTTCGACAGGCAACTCGCTCACAATCGACAGCACCAGTACAGTATCGGCCAAAAAAGAAGGAAATACCGGAACGGCTGCGAATGAAGAAGATCTGCTGGCCAACTCTACCTTTTCGTCGACCGTTGCCATCAACTTCGGCAGTACGGTCAGCATTACCAATCCACTCGCGGGCAAAGGCGTAACAATAACCGAAACCAACGGCGACGTAGTGATTACGGCTACGGTTGCGGAGGTTGAGTACGTGCTATCGGGAACGACAACGAACGGATCGGTAAAAATTTACAGTGATAAGAAATTCAAGCTCACGCTGAACGGTGTTAACATCACGAATGCCGACGGCCCCGCAATCAATATCCAGTCCGGCAAGCGAGCGTTTGTCGTGCTGACGGACAACACCACGAACGCATTAACCGATGGTACTACGTATGCGACCAGCACGGAAGATATGAAAGGAACATTTTTCAGCGAAGGTCAACTGATATTCAGCGGTAATGGAAGCCTTACCCTAAAAGGCAATAACAAACATGGAATCTGTAGCGACGATTACGTTCGAATCATCAGCGGAACCATTACGGTGACGGGAGCCGCATCGGACGGCATTCACACCAATGATGCGTTTATCGCCGATGGGGGAACGATAACTATTACCGCTTCCAACGACGGCATTCAGTGTGAAGAAGGTTATATCGTCATCAACAATGGTACGTTCACGGTCAACGTAGTGGATAAAGGAATAGCCGCTACGTATGATACTGACAAAACAATAGATCCGTATCTGACAATCAATGGCGGTACGATCAATATTACGTCGAGCGCGGGCGAAGGCCTTGAAAGCAAGAGCGTTCTGACGATTAACAACGGCACTATTACGGCCAAAACGAAAGACGACGGAATCAACGCGGGAACGTTTATTTACATCAATGGCGGTAATACGTATGTGTATGCCACCAACAATGATGGTATTGATTCAAATGGTCAGATTATTGTGACGGGCGGAAGAACTGTATCCGTTGGCTCGACGGCTCCGGAAGAAGGCTTCGACTGCGACCGTAATACGTTTAAAATAACCGGTGGTATTATTGTTGGTATTGGTGGGGCTACCAGTTTGCCAACGGCCAGTGTCAGTACGCAGCCTTCGGTAGTTCTGGGTTCAGGCGCAGCAAATCAACTGATTAATATCCAATCCAGCGATGGAGCAGAAGCACTTACTTTCCAGATTCCGCGCGCTTACACAACGATGCTATTCTCCAGTCCAAAACTCAAGCAGGGTAAAACCTATAAGGTGCTTACAGGCGGTAGCGTAACAGGCGGCACAACTGTTAATGGTCTGTATACCAGTGGAAGTTACGTAGCAGGATCGCAATCCAGTACGTTCACGACGAGCAGTATGGTCACTCAGGCGGGTGGCCGCACTGGACCGTAGAGAAGGCGTGTTTATAAATCGAGTCAATAAAAAAGCGGAAAATGACGAACCTCATTTTCCACTTTTTTTATTGACTAATGTCCGCCGTATACCCACTTAATACGTTGTTTTTGGAATTGATGGCAATTCATTTTCAATAGAATAACTGCGTAATCTATCTACGTTACGTAACAGCGCACCTACCGTAGCGAAAAGAGATGGATAAAAAAGGACGTATTGATTTCCAGAAATTCAGATTAAGGTATTTTATTGAAGGAGAAAGCATACCAACGCTGGTATTCCGTTTATTACCCCCGAACATTTTTAGGCGACATACGTGAGCACCTTCAACTAATGTTTATCGATCATAGGGGCTTTGTTCCTCCCCCATCCGACCTTCTGAACGACGAAGAATTTTCGCTGGCTCCCTCCCGACTGTTCTCACTCCCCCAGCCACTGCCGGAACGCCATTGCCTTCTCGCGGCTGATTAGTACGTCTTCCTCAGTAGCCGGGCGCAGGTCCAGCTTTAGCTTACTGTTGAAATACAAATGAAGTTTCTGGACGGCTTTATGGCTTACAATGAACTGACGATTCGCCCGGTAAAACTGCCGGGGATCGAGCATCTTCTCCAATTCGTCAAGCGAGTAATTGAGCATATACTGATTGTCAGCATGGGTTTTCAGAAATGTCAGCTTATTGGTCGAGTAAAAATAAGCGACCTCCGGAGTCTCTATGGGTAACAACCGTTGACCCATATGCACCAGGAACCGCTCGCGATATGTAACGGCGGGCTGCTGATGCTGACTAAGTTGCCGGATCAGATCGTTGATAGGTAACGTAACGGTCGTTGTTCCACCGTAGGTTTGCTGTAACTGCCGGAACTTTTGCAGCGCTTTTCGGAGCGCGTTTTCCTGAATAGGCTTCAGCAAGTAATCGACACTGTTGACCTCAAAAGCACGTAGCGCGTATTCATCATAAGCTGTCGTGAAAATGATTGGACTTGTTACGCTCACCTGCTCAAAAATAGCAAAGCTTTGCCCGTCCGACAGTTCAATATCCATCAGAATCAAATCGGGATGACCTGACGGCTTGTCGTCGCCTGCCTGGGTGCTGCTTTTCCGTAAATAATCAACCGATTGTTCGATACAGTCGAGTACAGCTAACACGCGAATGTCATCGCCTGCGCGTTCCACCATTGCCTTCAATTGCCGGGCTGCTACCGGTTCATCTTCAATAATCAGTACGTTCATGGTTGTACAGGTTGGAGCAGAGGAACTGATACCTGAAAAACGGCGTCAGTCTGATGAATAACAATATCTGGTTGATTGAGCAGACGATATTTTGCGGAGATATTCGCCAGTCCCATCTGATTCGATGGTACCACCGTTTGCTTCCGTTGCAGATTATTAACCACCACCAGGTTGTGCGCAGCATCGCTGTAAATACGTATTGTCAGCGGTAATCGGGTCGAGATCCGATTATGTTTGACCGCATTTTCTACCAGCATCTGGAGTGTCAGCGGAGGCAACGCATAATCCAGCACATCAGACGCTACGTTAATTTCCAGGAGCAGGCCCTGCTCATAACGCGTTTTGAGTAAATCGATATAGGCCCGAACAAACGCTAATTCTTTCGATAACGGAATCAGCACCTGCTCATTGCTTTGCAACAGATACCGATACACCTGAGACAGGTTGATAATGAACGCTACAGCCTGTTCTTTGGCATCCTCCATCACCAGCCCCTGTAATGTATTCAGGCTATTGAACAGGAAGTGCGGCTTTACCTGCTCTTTCAGTGATTCCAGTTGCGTTTGCAAATTAATTTTCTTCAGTTCCTGCGCTTCCTGGTACGTAACAGTCCACTGTAGGTACAAGTACATGCCTTCATAAATAGCGGCTAATGGTACAATGCAAAAGAACCCAACCGCTACGTTATACACGTAACGAATCGGTGTGTAATGATACCCCCAAAACATCGTTATGTCGTACAGAAACGTAGTAAGCAACCGCAAACAAGCCGTTACACCCAAAAACCAAACAACCTGATACTGAATACGTTGCCGAGTTTCGCTTAATGCTGGGTGCCGCCGTCGAGCCCGCAGAATGCCGTACCGGGCAAGCGTCCAGAGCAGCGACACTTCCAGCAGACTGAAAATCCAGTCGACCCAGAGTTGCTGGTTGTGTTGGCGGTTGATTTCGTCATAAAAAACCCAGTTTCCCAGCAATGCCAACACTGGAATGCCTACCAGCCGAAACCATTTGTCATTTAACCGTACCATCCGTCGCTGATCGAGGAATGCAAGGTAAGTGGGCATACTCATTGTAACAACTCGATAGCCCGCTCCAACACCCGATCGTGGCCAGCCTTTATTAGTTCGGGCGTATTTTTTATCCGGATTTTGGGCATGATACCAATACCTTCCAGGCTTCGTCCGTTGGCGTCGCGAACATCAGCGATGGGAACACGGAAACTCCAGCCATTGGGCAAATCACGGGGTAACGCATCGGAAAAAGCTCCGCCTGTTACATCGCCAATTTGCGTGACCTGCTTATTCTGCACCATGGCCAGCATAAACGTCTCTGCCGAACTGAAGGACCACAGATTGGTTAATACAACAACCGGTTTGGTGTACTGAAACCTACCGGCTGGTTCAGTATAAAACGTTAGTTCGGGCGCAAAGTCGCTATGCCGGGGACCGTTTCGCATTCGGGCCGTAAAGGACAGGTGTCGTTCGCTGGCAAACCGATTTGCAACGTATTGTGCTACGCGATCTTCGCCACCGCCGTTGTCCCGAAGGTCGATAATTATGCCTTTGGTATCTTTCAGGTATGTCAGCACGGAATCCATCGTTTTTTCATAGGTTCCGTAATTATTCTCGAAACCCTTCAGCAGGATATAGCCGACGTTCTGCTTGATTGTGCTGCACACAAATTCGTGCGTAATCGCCTTCGTATGGGTCAGATACGTTTTCACTACGTCGCTATTGTAATCATTCACCGTTGTTCGGCCCAGAATCCCGCCCGAATACCAGGGAAGTTTCGTATCGGCAGTTGGGCGCAGATAAACGTGATTGTCGTCCAGTACGTCCAGCAATTTTGTCATAGCCTGATACAGTTCCGCATCGGTTGTCTTTTCGGTTATCAGAGGACGATACGTTCGATAAGCAGCCTCCCAGTCTATTTTTTTCGGGTCGAAGGTTGCATACATCAGGTCGTATTCTTTCCAGAGATAATCGAAATTAGTAACAGGCGAATTAGCGGTTTGCGGCCCGAGAAGTTTTGATGTACAGCCGGTTGTCAGTAAAAACAGCAGATACAGGTAATAGACTTTTTTCACGGTTGTGGAGGTTAAAAATGAACTTCGCCATCAAGGGAGATCGAACTGCTGACAGCCCGAACAGGACGCGGGCCGGGGTACGACAAATAACGGGCACGATACGTAGCGCCCAGACTCATACGCGGACTGATACGATAACTATAGCCAAACTGCACATTTGCTTGCACCAGCTTAGCTACCGTGGCCAGTTGCGTTCCCTGTTTGAAATAAGCGCCGACGTTCGTATCCTTCGTCGATTTTGGAAAATTAGACCATATAGCACGACTGATCAGCCCCAAAACGGCCATATCGATACGTAGCGTAAGGTTATGATTGGGCTGGAAAGCATAATCGGTTTGCACAACTGGCGCAAGCGTTGCCGTATTAACAATCCAGGGAAAATTGCCAACTTCATCCGCATACCAGGCCGACTCCCGAACTGAACCGCCTACCCACGTATTAAACTTACCCAGCTCGGCCGAACCAACGCGACGAAGGTAATCTGCTTCCAGATCGAACACATACATCGTTGACGAGATCTGGTAGGAGTACGTTTTGTCTTTACCAATAGGTGTTGTGTATGTGCGGGCACCGAAACGGGTCGGATTTATCGTTCCAGCTCCACCCGTCAGACGAAGATTAACGCGCGAATTTTCTGACAGATGGCGATACGTTAATCCAACCAACGGCAGGACGTTACCCGCATACTGAAGTACTGATGCCTGCTGATCGAGCGATTGCAGACGAAACGTACCAAGCGACAGACCAATTGTGTTTTGATACGTTTGCCCATTGGCCGACATTCTCACAATCAGAATAAGCCCGATGCTGACAACTAATTTAATGGGTGGATACATAGCTTAATTCGGTTGATTAATATAACAAAGTTGCCCTTCATCCAACCAATCCGGAATCAATCGCCGACGAACCGTAAAAACTTGCTGCCTAACCCGGAAGAACGCATCCTCGAACGAGAATAATCCTGGGAGATATCGGCAGGAACCGAGCCTTTCCATTCCATCTGCTTATCCCTCATTCCAATTTATGATAGCCTCTGATAGGGTGTATGCCTCTACCTTTACACCGAACAATCAGCTAGTTGTCTTGTGCTGAACAACAGATTGCAGTATCAGGCCAATGCAGCTACTAGCAACTACACGATAAATGGTAACAACAGATATTTGCATTATTGGCGCGGGTCCGGTAGGCCTGTTTGCCGTTTTTGAAGCCGGTCTATTGAAGATGCGGTGTCATTTAATCGATGCTTTGCCACAGATTGGCGGGCAGCTTTCAGAAATTTATCCACAGAAGCCGATTTATGATATTCCGGGTTATCCGGCGATCAACGCACAGACGCTGGTCGATAACCTGATGGAACAGATTTCCCCCTTCAACCCTGGGTTTACGCTGGGCGAACGCGTTGAAAGCCTTGATCGGCAAAGCGACGGGTCTTATGTAGTTACGACTAACGAAGGAACCGCCGTCCACTGTCAGGTAGTGGTCATTGCAGGTGGGCTTGGTTGTTTTGAACCTCGCAAACCCGATATTATTAATCTGGAGCGTTTTGAAGGGAAGGGTGTCGCTTATATGGTGAAAAATCCCGAACAATTACGTGATCGACGCGTGGTTCTGGCCGGCGGGGGCGACTCCGCCCTTGACTGGACAATCTTCCTGGCCGACGTAGCGCAGGAAGTTACGCTGGTTCACCGCAGCGATACGTTCCGGGGTGCGCCCGACTCTGCCGAAAAAGTATTCCATCTGGCTAATCAGGGACGTGTTAATCTGGTATTGCAATCCAACATTACCAGCATCAATGGCAATGGACATTTGCAGGAAGTGAGTATTACAGCCAAAGATAAAACGGTAACCGTTCTTCCGACTGACCATCTGATTCCGCTTTTTGGCCTAACGCCAAAACTGGGACCCATTGCAGACTGGGGCTTAACAATCGACAAATCAGCGATTTCTGTCAATACGGAAGATTATTCAACCAACGTCGAACGAATTTACGCCATCGGCGACATCAATACGTATCCGGGCAAACTTAAGCTAATTCTGTGTGGCTTTCATGAAGCCGCCCTGATGTGCCAAAGCGCCTTTCGTTACGTCCACCCCAACCAGAAATTAAGTTTCAAATACACAACTGTTAACGGCGTACCGGTTTTTTAAAACAAGTCGTTCATCGCCAATGACCTTTTTGTTCACGGGCGCCCCTTGCGACTCACTTTCCCATGATTCAATTTACTATAGAAGATCGTAACGGCGAGCAACAGCCGATTGAAATACCAGAGGGAATTAATCTGAGCCTGATGGAAGTACTGAAAGCCTCGGAGTATAATATTCTGGCGACCTGCGGAGGTATGGCCCTTTGCGCGACCTGCCACGTGCAGGTATTGAGTGATCCAGAAAGTCTGCCGTCGGCCCAGGATGCTGAACTCGATATGCTGGATACACTGCCAGATGCGGACTCGGATAGTCGGCTAGCCTGCCAGATTCGGGTTGATGAAACCCTGGAGGGAGCTGTTTTTAGAATAAAGGGAGCAGAAAATTAAACAATTTTAAGTAACGCAGTGGTGGTTTGTTAAGGTAATTCATTTACTTGCTTACCTTACCTAAACCGCCTATGATCTCCCAACTTCCTGCGGCCTTCCGTGCCCCCTACTCGATTGATGATCGTTTCAAAAAATCCGTTGTTTATTTTTCGATGGAAATTGCCGCCGATCAAGCCCTTAAAACCTATTCGGGTGGCCTCGGTTTTCTGGCTGGTTCGCACATGAAAAGTGCCTTCGAACTGAATCAGAATCTGATCGGCATTAGCATGTTATGGAAATACGGCTATTATGATCAGGTGCGCAAAACAGACAATGCTATGGATGTACAGTTTCGCGAGAAGCTGTATTTCTTTTTACAGGATACTGGGATTGAGTTTACCGTTGATGTTGCTGGTCGACCTGTCCGGGTTCGCGCTTATTATTTAGACCCCAAGCATTTCCAGACCGTTCCTCTTTTTTTTCTGACGAGCGATATCGACGGCAATGACGGCGCAGCCCGTGCCATTTCATATCGGCTGTATGACAACGATACACGCATGAAAATTGCGCAATGCATGCTGCTAGGCACTGGAGGAGCCAAGCTAATTGATGCACTGGGAGCTACACCCGATGTTTATCATCTTAATGAAGCCCATGCGCTGTCGGCAGCTTTTTATCTGTATCAAAAACTGGGCTCAGCCGATGAGATACGTAAACGCATGGTGTTTACGACGCACACGCCCGAGGAAGCCGGTAACGAAAAGCACGATATTCATTTGCTGAATGAGATGAGTTTTTTTGGCGGAATTCCACTGGACCGCGTCCGGGAAATTACCGGCATTCAGGACCATGTCTTTAACCACTCGCTGGTAGCGTTACGGCTGAGCCGCCTGTCGAACGGTGTTTCCAGGCTACACGGCGAAGTATCCCGGCAGATGTGGGGGCGTTACGAAGGTATTTGCCCGATTACACACGTAACGAATGCCCAAAATCAACGATACTGGACCGACCCGGCTATTGAAGCCGCTCGTTTAGCTGAAGATGCTCAGGCCATTGCCGCTCGAAAAATAGAATTAAAACGCCCGCTCTTCCGCATCGTTGCCGATCAGGTAGGCAAACTCTTTGACCCTAACGTATTGACACTGGTTTGGGCCCGCCGATTCGCTACGTATAAACGACCGGATCTGTTAACGCAGGATATGGAACGGTTCACCCGTTTATTAAATCAGACAAAATATCCGGTACAGATTATCTGGGCTGGAAAGCCGTATCCGATGGATGGGGGCGCTACTGACGTATTTAACCATTTGTATTACCTAAGCCATCTGTTTCCGAACATGGCCGTATTAACCGGTTATGAATTAGCGCTTTCCAAGCTTATAAAAGATGGTGCCGATGGCTGGCTCAACACACCGATTGTCGGGCGGGAAGCATCGGGTACCAGCGGGATGACAGCCGCCATGAACGGGGCCGTAAACATCTCGACCAACGATGGCTGGGTGCGGGAGTTTACCAAACCGGGAGAGAACAGTTTCCTGGTGCCTGAAGCAGAACCACTCCTACCCGACCACGTTCGCGATGAACAGGACCGCGATAATCTCTTCGACTTAATTGAAAACGAAATTCTGCCCATGTATTATGATCGCCCGGCTGACTGGCAA
The DNA here is from genome assembly GCF_048594605.1 of Spirosoma sp. Lineage (GTDB taxonomy): Bacteria > Bacteroidota > Bacteroidia > Cytophagales > Spirosomataceae > Spirosoma. Next base: position 9,441 of record NZ_JBMDWV010000381.1, on the reverse strand, counting down.
GCGATGGTACTACGTAGCATGAATGATGTAAATGCCTTTTTTGGCGCGAACCGGATGGCAGCAGAGTATTACGAGAAAATTTATTGAAACGACTCGTTTTTCCAGCGGCAAAAGGAAAGCCAGACGACGAAAAGTCACCTGGCTTTTTGTTTCGCTCTGTGTGCAGCCGTACTGTCACGTTTCCGTTTTCTTTACGACTACTTCGAGCGAAATACATACTACTAACTTCAACGGCGTCAGATTGTTTAAAAATCGATTGCTTTTTGTCAATAAAATTTCAGTATGACGAATTGCAACAAAGAACCGCGTTGTAGGTGTCATTAATTTGACCCGTCTGTTACGTATCAATCGATAATTGATACGTAACAGACGGGTCTGAAATCACTCTCTATACGCAACTTAGTTTATGAAGCCACTATTTTCATTACTGTTTTCACTAATGCTTATATCGGCTTGCCGATCTCCTCAGGACACTGTTAACCCGAACGACTCCTCTTCAAACCTTCCCAATCCGGGGCAGGCCAACGTGGTTAAATCGAGTCCAGTTGTACAGATCACAGAATACACCATAAGTGAGAATGGAGAGAAAACCGTTATGCTCAACGGAAAAGAACTGAGAGTGAGCTGGCGGCTTAGGCGAAACTATGATTACGACGCTCAGAAACGCTTAACCCTTCAAAAAACGACGGTCTGGAACAATAGCAGCTGGTGGGAGTCATTGTCTTATCAGTATACGCCGGATCTGGCCGAACGCTATCAGAATTGGGAGAATAAGGATTTTGTAAACGTACTGTTTCTAAACGAGAAAGGATACATAAAAGGAAATCTGGAACCTAACGAATACATCTATAACAACGAAGGATTTCTGACTACTTATCAGGGAAATAACCAGCGGGATACGTATATCGTAAAAGATGGTAATGTTGTCGCAAAAGAAACAGTCTATAATTCTGGCGGTGTTCAGAGCAATACGTATGAATACAATCTAGACAAACCCAATATTCTGTCGCCCCTGACATTTCGAGGAAAACCAAGTCAGAATCTACTGAGCAGACAAACACTGGTTTCCACCAATATTGGTTCTTCAACCAAACAAACTACCGTATTTACACATTACTACAATTTCGATCAGCAGGGCCGGCCAGCCTGGGAGATTGTTGTTGCCGATTCAGAATCTACGCCAAGAAGCATACGCGAATTCATATACCAGTAAGTATACTAAGTAAAGCGCCTACACTACGTAGTGTACGGTCAAATTCTAGCAAGGCCAGACCCAGACAAGTAGATACGTAGCAGAATCCCGTTTGCCGAGTAGATTTGCTTTATTTGGTCATGCCCTTAACCATTACACTACTCGGCATTCTGGCTCTTATTGCGCTTATTTCTGTTGTCCGATTACACACTTTTCTGGCATTTCTGGCCGTATCGATGGGCGTTGGTCTGGCACTGGGTCTGAAACCGTTAGTCATTCTGGAGGCCATCCAGACCGGAATTGGTAGCACGCTGGGTTCCATTACGTCTATTATTGCGCTAGGAGCCATGCTGGGCAAACTGGTAGCACAAAGCGGAGCTGCACAACGTATCGCCGTCAACATGATGGAGTTTGTAGGTACGCGACACGCGCGCTGGGCGTTCATGGTGACTGGATTTCTGGTTGGTTTACCGCTGTTTTATTCGGTTGGGTTCATGCTGTTGGCTCCACTGGTGATTACGGTTGCTTACCGATATAAACTGCCTGCGCTGTATATTGGCTTACCGATGCTGGCATCGCTTTCCGTAACGCAGGGGTATTTGCCTCCCCACCCCGCCCCACTGGCTATTGTAAAACAGTTTAACGCCAACATGGGCCTGACGCTGTTTTATGGTATCATCGTAGCGATTCCAGCCATTCTTATTTCAGGTGCCTTATTTGGGCTGAGCCTGAAAAAATACACAACCTTACCCAATCCGGCATTTATTGCTGCCGATTTGCAGGAAGATCAGATGCCCTCGTCGACTGTAAGTTTCCTGACGGTTTTACTACCCATTCTTCTCATTGGCGTCAGTACGTTGGTCGTGCCCTTCCTGCCTGATGATACGTTCATTCAGCAACTACTGCTCTTTCTGGGCGAGCCGGTTGTCAGTATGTTTTGTGCGGTGTTAGTCGCTACGTTTAGTCTTCAACGCGGAAAATCTCTGTCAGAAGTCACGCATCCTCTAACCGATGCGATTAAAGACGTAGCGCTGCTTTTTCTGATTTTTGGTGGGGCGGGTGCTCTAAAACAAGTGCTAACGGCAGGAGGTGTCAATCAGGCGATTGCCGATATGATGCAAAATTCCGCGCTGCATCCCTACGTATTAGGCTGGGGAATGGCCGCGCTCATTCGCGTAAGCGTAGGTTCATCAACCGTATCCGGCATTACGACAGCGGGTTTTGTCACTCCTTTGTTAACCGTTACGGGCGTTGATCCCAGCCTGATGGTGCTGAGCATTGGTGCAGGCAGTATGATGTTCTCTCATGTCAACGATACAGGGTTTTGGTTATTTCGGGAATATTTTCAGCTTTCAATGACTGATACGCTCAAAACGTGGTCGATTATGGAAACACTGGTTTCCATATCAGGGCTCGCAGGCGTAATGGTCCTGAATTCGATAATAACGTAGTAACAATCCGTCTACTGACGAAAAATAGCAATTTCATGAAATCGCTTATAATCAGCCATTTTTGGGGATTATTTTGTCTGGTTATTTCCTCACTATACGGGCAGACACCCGGCAAAGGCGATCGTCCTAGAGGACTCAGTTTTGCAACACGTAGTCCAGTTTTGGGAAGGCACGGCATGGTGGCAACCAGTCATCCACTCGCCACACAGATAGGCCTGGATATTCTTAAGCAAGGCGGCACCGCTGTCGATGCTGCAATTGCAGCCAACGCAGCACTCGGTGTGGTTGAACCGAATAACGGTGGTATTGGAGGGGATTTGTTTGCCATTATCTGGTCGGCAAAAGAGCATAAGCTGTATGGCTTAAACGCCAGTGGCCGCTCGCCAAAAGGCCTGACATACGATACGTTACGGAAAGTTTTGGAGAAACGAACCCTGCTCCCCCTTTACGGGCCCTTATCGGTTTCGGTGCCTGGTACTGTTGATGGCTGGTTTCAACTCCATCAGCGTTTTGGCAAGTTACCCATGCGTGACTTATTGGCTCCAAGCATCCGCTATGCGCGCGAAGGCGTACCCGTTCCGCAGGTGATTGCTTATTCCTGGCAAGTTGCCTACAATCGACTGGCAGCGGCCGAAACTGAAATCAAAGAATTCGATAATTTTCGAAAAACGTTTCTGATAAATGGTAAAGCGCCCACTGAAGGGCAAATTTTTCGAAATCCGGATTTGGCCACCACGTATTCGGCCATAGCGAAAGGCGGGCGCGATGTGTTTTATAGGGGAGTTATAGCCAACACAATTGACCACTACGCTCGGCGAACGGGTATATACTTACGCAAAGCAGATCTGGCGGCTCAGCTTAGCACATGGATTCAGCCTGTGTCGACCAACTACCGGGGCTACGATGTGCATGAACTGCCGCCCAATGGCCAGGGGATAGCCGTATTGCAGATGCTGAATATTGTCGAAGGATTTGATCTGAAAAAGCTGGGCCACAATAGTGCCGATTATCTGCATGTCTTGGTCGAAGCAAAGAAACTAGCCTTCGAAGACCGGGCTCGCTACTACGCGGATACTGAATTTGCTAAAGATTCGATTACCTGGCTACTAACAAAAGAGTACGCTGCCAGGCGTCGAAAACTGATTGATCTGAAAGCAGCTTCCGAACATCTCGACTCAGGTGAGCCCGCGTTACGCACTGGCGATACAGTCTATCTAACCGTAGCTGACGACCAGGGCAATATCGTATCGCTCATACAAAGCAATATGCTGGAATTTGGCAGTGGAATGGTTCCTGATGGGCTGGGCTTCGTCTTGCACAACCGGGGTACCAGCTTTACTATGCAGCCCAATCATGCCAATAGGTATGCGCCCGGCAAACGCCCATTCACGACCATCATTCCGGGATTTGTTACAAAGAATGGAGAGCCATTTTTAAGTTTCGGCGTAATGGGTGGCGCTATGCAACCCCAGGGTCATCTACAAGTACTCTGCAACATAATTGATTTTGGCATGAATATTCAGGAAGCTGGAGATGCCGCCCGGTTTAGCCATTCAGGAAGTAGCGAACCAACCGGAACACTCATGACCGACGGGGGTCGGTTAGCGCTGGAGAGTGGTATATCCAGCGATGTACGTAACGAGTTGGAAAAACGAGGGCACCATTTGGCTCCAACGGATTTCTTTGGTGGTTATCAGGCAATTCAATGGGATTCCATCAATCGAATTTACTGGGGCGCTACTGAAATGCGTAAAGACGGGCAAGCCGCTGGCTATTAGGCATTAGTCTCACTAGAAAGGGCCAACCAGTTAGCTAACTGGTTGGCCCTTTCTAGTGAGACAGATCTCAGATTGACTGTACTCATCGCGCATTTCGTTCCATACGCCGGCTATATAAATCCGCTTGACGATCAGCACCAAAATCAGATTCTATATACTCACTTGCGCTGGGTTGATGGCTCGTTGCTGATGACTTTATCTCGAAAGCCATTTCCTGTCGTAGGTAATCCGTTGTTTGTTTCAGTCGTGCGGCTTCTTCTACCAGCAGTATCGTTAGGCTTTTGGTATATTCAGCGTCACCTGAGGCTTCAAGCAATTCCTGAAACTGCCCGTTGAACGCACTGTATGGATAAGGCTCCGAACCTTTTTCCACCGAAAGCTGAACCTGCCGGTAGGCCTGTGACACAAAATAAAGAAGTGAATTCCTGTTATCCATGATTTTGTTGTACTTATAAAATCGTTAACTACGTTTTTGGTTTGTAAGTTTTGAATATTATATTGAATATAAAAATTAATTTTTTCCCTCAAAAGACTTAACTATAAATATAGTTAACATATTATTAGCGCATTATTAAAAATACCAAAGATTATTTTATACTATCTGAAACTGTACATTTTAATTTGTGTCTTTTCTCGAAATGCAGTCAGGCTGTAGACTTGTTAAATAGTGGTATATAGTGCTGTACCCAATATACACTGGTCGAAAATCCGCTACGTATTCTCTTGAAAAAGGTATACGCCTTGTTTACGCTAGCTCAGAAAAGCTTTATTAATCAACAGTTGGTACGGATTTAGCGTTACATCTGTAAATAGAGCAGTTTACATCAAATTATTTGAACACCATGTCATCATTAGGAGAAAGAATAGCAAGCTTTTTTAACGGCAGTGATTCGACCGCCGACGAAGGCTTACGCGATCTGTTTATCAGCGAATTGAAAAGCGTTTACTACGTAGAGAAACGAATAGTTAACGCCCTAGGTGAGCAAGCGGAAGCCAGCACAACAAACGAAGTTCGTAATGCCTTTTTAGAGCATCAGGAACAGAGCCGCGACCAGGTCGAACGACTGGAGGAGATCTTTAGAATCATTGGTATGAAAACCGAAGAGCGCCTGTCAGATGCTATCGACGGACTCATCAACGATACCAGAACTATCATTAGCGACACGGAGAATGGCTCTCTGACCCGCGATGCAGCACTTATTATTGCAGCTCAGAAAATTGAGCATTACGAGATTGCGATTTATGGGTCTTTGCTAACGCTGGCTTACGTACTCGACTTTACGCAGTCGGCCGAATTACTGGAAACGTCGTTGCAGGAAGAAAAAGAAACGGACCGTAAGCTAACTGATTTAGCAGAGTCGTTTGTCAATAAACGCTCGAAGGAGGAAGAAGAGCAGCATTCAGGAAGTCATCATACCAGTCGTCATCCTGTTCATAGCCAGGACGTAACCTTAGGCGGCCCATTGGGTGTCTAATACGCAGTTATTCGCTTCATTGATAGTCACTTGTTATAGTTTAAGAGCGCACGCTACGCTTAATAACAAATGACTATCAATGGCTGCTGTTTATTCTTTCAGGCTTTTCAGATACGCAATGCTTTTAGGCATCTGTTCGTACTCTTTATTACTCTCATCTTCAATGTAATAATGCTGGATTCCGGCTTTTTTTGCTAACCGCAGAATCTCTGGAATATTGACTTGGCCTTCCCCCAATACTACGTCATTTTCAGGCGGTGTTCCGCCAGTCAAATCGCCTTTAACACCTTTTTTAAGATCTTTCAGGTGCATTAATTTGAAACGATTACCGTATTTTTTTAAAAGAGCAACCGGATCAGCCCCCCCATGCTGAGCCCAAAGAATATCCATCTCAAACGATACGTAGTTAGGGTCCGTATTCTTGACAATGTAGTCGAACAATGTACCGTTTTCGTAGGGTTGAAATTCGTACCCGTGGTTATGGTAGCAGAACGTAATCCCATTGTCCTTCAATACTTTACCAACTCGGTTGAAATCCTCCACGGCTTTTTTCGCATTATCCAGGTTGAAATTTCCCTTTTGATGTGGAATCCAGGCGACCATCACGTAGGAAGCGCCCAGGGCTTTGGCTTTATTCACAGCGTCCATGGGATCTTTGACAATCTGCTCGTAACCTGCCCCAGTTGCCGAAATTTTAATGCCTCGCTCATCGCACATCTTTTTGAATTCTTCGGGCGTCAATCCCTTGGGTGCCCCTCCTTCCATGTCCGTAATACCGAGCGCTTTGATGGTATCTAACGTAGCGACTACGCTCTTGGGGAAGCTGTTGCGGTAGGTATACGACTCAACGCCAATAGGAAATGTGTAAAGCGGTTTTCCACTTTGAGCAAATCCATCTACTACGTTGAATAAAGACGTGGTGGCTAACCCCAATGCAAAAAAAGTTTTTCTCATGGTTACAGGTTTCTTTTACCCGTAATAAGAACGTATAGCCACTTTTTTTACTTACGCGCTTCCAGTAAGTATAGAAGTTGTTGGGTGCATTTGAGGCTTGAAGTTGATTAGCTCAACGGCGCGCATTACGTTCCTCAGACCCGATTATTATGCCATTACAGGAATGCGATAGCCAATCAGGACAAATAATTCGTCAGTTCAAGATTATCTTTTACGTAAAGCGTTGGCCGCTTACCTGTAAACTGCGTAAACTCCCGAATAAAGTGCGATTGGTCGTAGTAACCACACTTATAAATCAGATCATGCCAGTCGGACACCTGCCAGCGTTGACTGGCGAGCTGAGCGCATAGATAACCTATCCGACGAATGCGGGCGTAGTATTTTGGACTGACCCCTACTTTATACAAAAATTGCCGTTCAAACTGTCGACGACAAACGTAGAGTTCTTCCATCAGTTCGCCTACATTCACATCGCCCTTACGGTCAACAATCAGATTTGCGGTATAATCGGTCCGATCGAACGTATCGTTTTTTTTGAGAAACTGACGATTCAGGAACTGCTCCAGAATCCGAACTCGCTCTATGGGTCCATCAGCTTCAACGATTTGGTCATGCAGTAGTTGCAGTGATTTACCAAGTACATCGACTAAATTGATTCGATCATCGGTAAATTCGTACATCGGCAAACCAAACAGGGAAGCTATTCCGGCGGGCTTGAACACAATTCCAACCATACCAATACGTCCGCTCAACTCCAGCTTATAACTTTGGGTAGCCTGACCGGCTAGAAATGCTGGTGGAGCGTTTAACGATACGTGTTTACTATTTCCTACGCAGTACGTATCGCCGTAGTTAAACACCATCGACGTGAAACTGGTCGGTGGTGATTCAATTTGCATTGGCTGCGTTAGTACTTCCTGCTTTTCCCAGGCAAAGTAACACTCCACAAAAGGCAAGAGATGCGGGGCTGGGGTAAATTTGCGGTAATACATAGTCAGTCAGACGCTACGTTTCTGATTCAATTTGTCAATTATATTTCATAAAACGGTAACAGTGTGTTTGCCTTTTATCCAGCGGTAATGTGAATTAGCCATTGGTACAAAAACAAATTTGCGTCTAACCGAATAGAATTACTTTGGTGATTGACTTTAAAGGAATTAGCTACATTTACTGGCTCAATTTTTCAGACCATGAAGCCTTACTCTACTCCGCAGTCAATTCTTGCCGCTGGTTTGCTGGCTTTCGCAGTAAGCAGTTGCGCACCAACCGTTATGACGTATCGGCTCGAACCTGCCTCCGGCGATATCGCTACGATTGATGGTCGTTCGGTTACGAAAGCCGAGCAGAACGGAGTCGGCGTGGTAGCCTCATTCGAACGCGAAGATTCTGAATTCGTTACGTTGGATGTAGAGGTCAAAAACCGTACAGACCATTCTATCGACATTAATCCGGCCGACTTTCATTTCGCAGCCCTTGGGGCAGCACAGGATACGCTTACCAACTCAGCGAATCCAAATCTGGTTATCGCGGGTTCTGCCGCTGATCCGGCTTATGAAGCAGCCCGAATGACCGTTAAGCGGAAGCAGGAGGAAAAACGGTTAAAGCGTGCTAAGGTATTCAATACGCTTCTGATGGTTGCAGCCGTCGCTTCTGACGTATCTTCGTCGAGCAGAAGTCGCTCTTACAGAGAATATGCAAATAAGCGGGTCGCTCACAGTTTAGCGTATGAGGGCATTGCCATCAAACGCGCCGTAGATTACAGCACGTTTGCCAACCGTATGCAACGCTATGATTACGAGGAGTATCGCTGGCGGGAACTAGCCCTGAAAGCCAATACGTTAGCACCAGGCGAATCTGTACGGGGATTTGTCTACCTTCCAAAGGTAGCTAATGCCAGTTACCTCGCTATTACATACACGCTACCGGAACAGGCCACTGTGCCTTTACTATTTAAACAGGAGCGGGTACAGCAGAAACAAGCTCGCCAACGTCGGCACTAGTTTATTACTAAGGATTCAGCGTTCTATTTTCTGGTTATAATTTCAGAAGGTATGTGGAGCACTGAGGGTAAAGGTGGAACTGGGTTTTTATCACTCTTCATCGTCTTCAAACGCTCGTTGGGCCCGCGTTAGCTCCAGGAGCGTTTTTTCATTGTTTTGCGCTCGTGCCAACGCGATTCCTTTTTCGTATAGCTCAGCAGCCTTACTACGTTCACCAAGATCAGCGTATAGAGCCGCTGCGTGGTAATACGTTGGTAAATAATCTGGGTGATTTACCAAAAGCTGGTCGAAATAACCTTGCGCCTGCTCAGGCTGGTTGATTAAATATTCTATTGCCAATGCATAAACATTGAATGGTTCGTCAGGTTCTTCCTGTACAAATCGAATTAATTGTTGGATGCGTTCGTTATTCATTCAGCAAGAAAAATAGTATGCATGCATACTTTTATGTAAGACAGTTTGTACTTTTGATTCGTAAAAGTAGTTGATCGTTGTTAACCAAAGGTCGATAGCCTGCAGATCGTTTAGTTAAAATAGTAATACGTGCTATCGATTGCTGACTAGTAACGATTGCCCATAAAACCACAAAAC
>NZ_JBMDWV010000380.1:0-5443 GCF_048594605.1 Spirosoma sp. | reverse complement strand
AGCGGTGACCGTAGAACGTGGCTTTCTAACGGAGTGATCTACTCACTTGCTACGTATGATTGTGTCGTTGCCCGATGCAGAAGTTAGATTCAGAAAATAAGTTACTTTGACTCAGGAAAACTCTACTGATTTATGGCATTGAAATGGATTGCCAGTACGTTGGCTGGACTCAGCATAGCCAGTACGTTATTGCTGACAACCTCGGGCGATACGTTCGAAAAAAGAGAAATGGTGACGCTAACCAGCCGCCGGAATGCCGTACCCACTACGATGGCCAGGCCCAACATTATTGTCATTTTCTCCGACGATCATGCCTATCAGGCCATTAGCGCTTACGGTAGCAAACTAGCCAAAACGCCCAATATTGATCGGATTGCGAACGAAGGAGCTATTCTGTACAACAACGTAGTGACCAATTCCATTTGCGGGCCCAGCCGCGCTACGTTGCTCACCGGCAAATTCAGTCACCTGAACGGCTACAAACTCAACGAAAAAGTCTTCAATGTAAACCAGCCCGTCTTTCCCGAGGAATTACAAAAAAATGGCTATCAGACAGCCTGGATTGGTAAAATGCACCTTGGATCGTTACCAAACGGATTTGATTACCTCAACGTATTGCCGGGGCAGGGTCAGTATTACAATCCGGATTTTGTCAATTCAAAGCGAGATACGGTGCGGTATCCCGGCTACGTTACCAACGTAACGACCAAACTCTCGCTGGACTGGCTAAATCAGCGCGATGCGTCGAAACCATTTTTTCTGGTTGTCGGTCAGAAAGCGACGCACCGCGAATGGTTGCCTGATTTGCCCGACCTGGGCGCTTACGACAACGTAACGTTTCCCATACCCGCTACGTTTTACGACGATTATAACGGACGAGAAGCGGCCCGTGATCAGGACATGACCATCGACAAAACCATGCGCCTGAAGGAAGACCTGAAAGTTCATGCCGATTACGTGAACAGTGGCATTTATAATCGCTTTTCGCCCGAACAGAAGAAACCGTTCTACGATTATTACGAGAACAAAATAAGTAAGGAGTTCGACGCGAAAAAACTGACGGGAAAAGCCCTGGTCGAGTGGAAATATCAGCGTTATCTAAAAGATTATCTGGCTACCGCGAATTCGCTGGACCGGAACATTGGTGAGTTGTTGAATTATCTGGATAAGAATGATTTAGCTAAAAATACCGTTGTGATTTATGCCTCGGATCAGGGCTTTTACATGGGCGAACACGGCTGGTTCGACAAACGGTTTATTTACGAAGAATCGCTGAAAACACCGTTTGTGATCCGTTATCCAGGCGTCATTAAGCCCCGTACCCAGATTAACCAACTGGTTTCGAACATCGACTGGGCACCTACGTTGCTGAACATCGCCGGGGTGCCGGTTCCGAAAGAGGTTCAGGGCGTATCGTTCCTGCCGTTGCTGAAAGGGGAGAAGACACCCTGGCGAAAAGAAGCGTACTACCACTATTACGAGTATCCGGTGCCGCATCACGTTTACCCGCATTTTGGTTTACGAACGGAGCAGTACACGCTGGTACGTTTCTACGGTCCCAAAGATTTCTGGGAGTTGTACGATCTGAAAAAAGATCCGCAGCAAATTCATAATCGCTACGGGCAGAAGGGCTATGAAGCAGTCACCGCTGATCTGAAGATGAAACTCAGGAAACAGATCGAACAGTACAAAGACGACGAGGCTCTGAAATTATTAGCTGGAAAACTATAACGTAGCAGGATTTTTCAGGATGCGCTTCCGGCACCCAAAATGCTTATTTTGAAATGTTAGCGTGGCCACTGTGCCAGGGGTTGTATAGGGGGAATGGGTTTTGAGATCGACGATTCCGGGATAAGCAGTACCGTAATCGGTGCTTTGGCATTGGCAGGTAGCTTCACTTCGAAACCGATACGTACCGTTCCTGGATTGGGCGCATCGTAATCATGTTCTGGCTCGGTCGACCAGGTTTGTAGATCAATCTGTGCGGGTTCCTGAACGAACAGGATCAATTTTTTGCCGTCTTTAGTGAGTTCTGCCTTGTTGTTTCCAATCAGTTTTACCGTTGCTGGCGTAAGCATCGTCCAGCGAACGGTTGTTTCGTTTGCTGCCGTTGGCGTTTCCACTTCGTCCCGAACCGCAACAACGGATTGATTGATAATGGCTACACCCCGGTTTGCTTTGGCGAGGGCTTCGCTGTACAGGTTGGTCAGATCGGTAGTGGCATTCATGAAATTCGTAGCTGTGCCGTAGCGCGTAATGGTCGCTTTTCCTGTTACGTTCTGTAGTCCGTTGTTGATAGCGAGTGTGTTATGCGCAAAATTGTTGTAGCGAAACACCTGCCAGCGTTGCGAATTCTGCTTCATATTCCATAAATCCACTTTTTTGGATTCCAGCGATTCGTAGTTCTGCATGCCGAAATCCATAGCCCAGCGCACACCGTCGGCCTCCATGATGAATGACCCGACATCCATATGCGCGTGACTGACCGACGGACTGCCCGCTTTTAATCCAACAAAAATAGCGTTCGGATCAGTCCATGAGGTGCGCATAAGTGCCACCGGGCTACGTCCTTCACCTACCCAGACGGTTGCTTTTGGCTTTGTCATCTGGTTCGTTTTAAGGCCGTTGCTCCAGAGCATAATGGCCGGAAGCAGTCGGATTTTGGTGTGCTGTTTTGGAGAGCCGTTGAGCAGATGGTCGCGCTCGACCCAAAGCAAGGAAGGATCGTTCAGTTTCTGTGAAAACCAGAACATAGCCGGTTGCAGCTCGGCGTTTGGACCCGCATCTGAGTAGTTGAACGGATAACCGGTAGGGCCGGTCATGTTTGCCAGGTAACCTGCTGTTTTCAGAAAACCGGGTTTTTGCGAAAGACCGAAATCATTGCCAAACAGCTTTTCCAGCGCACTGATCAGCATGACGTTAAAACTCGTTCCGTAATCCCAATAGCTGTAACCTTCCGGGTAAGCACCCGCTGGACTGTATTCGCCCATGGGCAACGTAACGGTTTCGATAGCGCGGTTGATAACCTGCTTCGCCAGCTCGGGCTGATCTTCGTAAATTGCCATCGCGCCGTACGACATTCCGGCGTTACAAACCTGATTCCAGTTGTTGGTACTCCGGAGCCAGCTGCTGTACTTTGGCTCCAGCGACGGTTCAATTCCTTTTTTTAGAATAGCCTCTTTAACCGTAGCGCGCGATGGTACCGATAAGCCGCTGTAAAGCCAATCGTAACCAATGGAAACGGCCATTGTCATTTCGGCTACGTCCAGAAAGTGCGACGGATTCCAGTCGGTGAAGGTACTGACGGCCAGCAACTCATTCTCGGCCCGTTTCAAATACTTTTCCTGGTTGGTCATTCGCCAGGCATACGACAGAAAAAAAAGGCGACGTAGTGCCTCGCGGGACGTACTGAGCAACCGACGCCCAATCTGAATCCGTTCCAGTGGTGCTACGTTAAGCAGGTTGTCGCACTCAGTCAGGATTGTCTGGTTCATCTGTGCCCACGCTTTATCGGCGTCAATAGTGCGTTGAATGAATTTTTCTTCGCCTTTCATCAGCAGAATTCGCGGGTGATCGGGGATTTTGGCTAATGTGACGACACGATCTGTTTGAGCAAAAACAGGCAGGTGAATTAGCAGCAGAAAGACGAGACAGAATTCTTTATTTGACAGCATAGGCCTGGAAAAGTGAGCGCGCAATAACACAATAAGTTACTTGTTGTACAGAGCTACCCATGCATGCATCGTAGGCCCTAATTTCTTGTCCCTGGCAAGCCTTTTTATCGAATTAATCTATAACTATTACCAGTAAAAAGTGACTTTAACTAGCTTCTGACACTATTTAGGCGCTGGAATTGATCTGAATGATCAGATAAGATGGATGAGATAAACATATTTTTTATTCTTAAAACAATTGCTCAATGAAGAAAAAACTACTGTTCATGCGAGGGCTTACGTATACCTGGCAAATGGCTTGTCTGCAAATGGGACTGCTCATGAGTTGCGGAGTAGGGCTTGCGGAAGCGGCCATGCCGGAGTCGTTGTCCAAAGTGGGTAGGCATGTCTGGGCCGATCAGCCCGTTTCGGGGAAAATTACTGATGAGAAGGGCGATGGCTTGCCGGGTGTCAGCGTGGTTGTAAAGGGCACAACCCGCGGTACGACAACCGACGCGAATGGGCAATTCAAACTAAACGTGCCAAATGGGAAAGCAGTACTGATTGTTAGTTTCGTAGGGTACGTCAGGCAGGAGATCGAGGTGAACGATCGGGAGGTGGTTAATGTCCGGTTGCAGAATGACGATAAAGCGCTGGAAGAAGTAGTGGTTGTGGGTTACGGTACGCAGAAAAAAGTTAACCTGACCGGCGCCGTTTCCACCGTCGATTCGAAAGCGCTTGAATACCGTCCAACTGCTACGTTAGCTAACGCTTTACAGGGCGTAACGCCCGGGCTGACAATCACTCGCCAGAGCGGTCAGCCGGGGGCAGGAGGAGTTCGGCTTCAGATTCGGGGCGTTACGTCGGCTAATGGTAATGTCGATCCGCTGGTGCTGCTGGACGGGGTGAGTGTACCTATTGAAACGATGAACACGCTCAATCCGAATGACGTTGAAAACATCAGCGTACTGAAAGATGCAGCTGCAGCGGCTATCTACGGTGCTCAGGCTGCGGGGGGCGTTGTTTTGATTACGACCAAAAAAGGAAAAGCGGGAAAAGTAACGTTCGACTATCTGGCGCAGTACGGTACCGACTGGGCGATTAACGTGCCGGGCCGCATGAGTTTGCTGGACGAAGCTCTGTTCTCAAACCTGGCTCGGGCAAACTCGGGTAGTGCGCCTGAGTATAACGATGATGACCTGAAACGGATTCGGGAGGGGATTCCTTACGTAGTGAATCCGGCTGACACGGGTACATATCTGTATTACAATCAGCAATCACTGGCCGATCAGTTGCTACGTAAATACACGTCGATGAAGACGCATAACTTCACCGCTCGTGGCGGATCGGACAAGGTCAATTTTATGTTGTCGGCTGGATACTACGATAAGCAGGGTGTCTTTAAGATTGGCCCCGATAATGCCAAACGGTACAACTTGCGTTTAAATCTGGGGGCTCAGCTAACCAAACATCTCACGCTTGACACACGCCTTTCCTATACGCTCGAACGTATTCAGCAGTCATCGGCTGGGGTCGATGGGGAAGGGCTGCTTTATCAGGTATATCGATTGCGAACAAGAACGCCGTTTTTTACACCTGAGGGCCGCTACAACGGAGCTGGTTCGGCTGCTACAGCCTATGGTATTCTGGAATCAGGCGGTTATAACAATCAAAATAAGCGCCAGTTCGACGGGGTAGCCAATCTACAGGCAGCTAATTTCGTGAAAGGACTGACATTACGGGCTGTTGCTGGCGTGCAGTACCGACCTGCCAACAGGCAGATTTTCGCC
>NZ_JBMDWV010000038.1:0-28425 GCF_048594605.1 Spirosoma sp. | reverse complement strand
TACCGGTATAGTTGATTATGAGTTGCTTGAAAAAGTAGCTTTAAAGGAAAAACCTAAAATGATCATTTGCGGTGCTTCGGCTTACTCGCGCGATTGGGATTATGCTTTCATCCGTAAAGTTGCAGACAAAGTTGGCGCCTTAGTATTAGCCGATATTTCGCACCCGGCGGGCCTGATTGCCAAAGGAAAGCTGAATGATCCGATGGAGCATTGCCATATCGTAACCACCACAACGCACAAAACGTTGCGTGGTCCGCGCGGTGGTCTGATTATGATGCGGAATGACTTCGAAAACCCGTTCGGTATCAAAACGCCAAAAGGCGAAACCCGACTGATGTCGTCATTACTGGATTCGGGCGTATTTCCGGGTACGCAGGGTGGTCCGCTGGAGCACATTATTGCTGCTAAAGCTATTGGTTTCGGCGAAGCGCTAAGCGAAGACTTCTACGATTATGCCGTTCAAGTAAAAGCGAACGCACAGGCAATGGCAAGTGCTTTCCTGAGCCGAGGCTACGAAATTATTTCGGGAGGGACGGACAACCACCTGATGCTGATCGATCTTCGCTCCAAAGGCTTGACAGGTAAATTAGCAGAGAATACGCTTATTAAGGCTGACATCACCATCAATAAAAACATGGTGCCGTTTGATGATAAATCACCGATGGTCACCTCTGGTATTCGGGTCGGAACGGCGGCTATGACAACACGCGGCCTGAAAGAATCGGATATGGAGCAAATTGTCGTATATATCGACAAAGTGTTGATGAACCACGACGACGAAGCTACCCTAGCGACCGTTAAAGAAGAAATTAATGAGTGGATGAAAGCATTTCCGCTCTACAAAAGTTAATGATCGAGTGATTCAGTGGTTGAATGATTAAATAAATTAAAACTAATACGTGAGTTAGTCAATCATTCAACCACTCAATCATTCAGTCATTCAATCATTCGCAATTAGAACATGCCATTAGATCAACTGACTGACGAAGAGATTGAGTCCGAGGGTAAGGAGATGACCTTTTTGGACCATCTGGAAGAGCTACGCTGGCACATCATCCGGGCCGCTGCAGCCATACTGATTTTTACGGTCACAGCGTTCATCTTCATTGATGATATTTTTGAGTACGTATTGTTAGGGCCGGCAAAAACCGATTTCTGGACGTATCGTCAGATGTGTAAACTAGCTGACTATACGGGCTATGCCGACTTGTGCGTCAAAAAACTGACGTTCAAATTACAGGCGTTGGGTTTATCGGATCAGTTCACTATGTCCCTTACGTCGTCGTTCTTTGTTGGATTAAGTTTTACCTTCCCGTATGCTTTCTGGGAATTATGGCGATTCATAAAACCTGGACTACGTAACGCTGAGAAACGGGCTGCCCGTGGTGCTGTTTTTTACGTATCACTACTGTTTGCGATGGGCGTACTGTTCGGTTACTTTATTGTATCGCCCTTAGCCATTAACTTTTTAGTTAACTACACACTGTCAAGTAAGATTGAGAATAACATCGATATTACGTCGTATATCTCAGTTATTGTTACGTTGGCTCTTGGTTGCGGGCTTATTTTTCAGATGCCTATTGTTGCCTTCGTGCTCTCAAAAGTTGGCATATTGACGCCAGTATTTATGCGGGAGTACCGGAAACACGCCTGGATCGTTATTCTGGTTGTTGCTGGGATTATTACACCTTCGCCCGATATTTATAGCCAGATTCTGGTAGCCTTACCCCTGGCTCTGTTATATGAAATAAGTATTGTCGTTTCAGGGAGGGTGCAGCAGGCGCGTCTGAAAGACGAACAGGAGTTGATGAAGTCGTAATCGATAGTCATAAAGCAAAAAGCCCTTTCAGTAGAGAGGGCTTTTTGCTTTATACAGGTTTGTGTATCTTTACTTAAAAGCATGTAGCCTATGCAGGTATTGGAGAAAATACAACTGACTGATGCTCAGATAGAGGTATTGGAAGCCGGAAAGTCTGTTTCTGTTCCAGCATCGTGGGAGGAGTTTGAGGAGTTTTTAGCTGAAACAAACTACCGCGTTGAGTATGGTAATGGACAGATTGTTATAATGGGATTGGCAAAATTAATTCACGAGCTTTTAGTTATTCGTTTAGGTTATTTACTTACCGGGTATTATCTAGGCAAACCTTTTTACGTAGCGGGTAGTAACGCCGTTATTCGTAAGGACGATCAGAAAGGGCATTACAACGGCGACGTACTGGTTATCAAAGGTAAACCTGTTTTTCAGGATAAATCCCAATCGATAATTGCTAATCCGTATTTGATCGTAGAAGTTCTTTCTGAGGCAACGTTTACGTATGATTTAGGTGCCAAACGCCGGAAATATGAGCAGATGAGTAGCGTTCAGGAAATCGTCTTCATTGATCCTGTTGATAAAGAAGTTATTGTTTGCCGACGTACCGAACAAGCAAACGTCTGGACCGAAACGGCTTATACACAACCCGAGCAGTTGGTGAATATCGATGGTTTTCAGATCCAACTGAGTGAAATTTTTGACAACCTGCCCGAAGCATAAAACCAATGCAATACGATTTTCGCAAATACCATTACCGCTCCATCAATGCAGCCAGTGACGCCGAACGGGCAGCCATCAATCAGGAACTGAAAGATATGTATGCGTCATTACCTGATGATCAGAAAGAAGAGTTTAATCGGCAGCTGCAAACGTTTCTGGCAAAGGAAATGGGGCGGTTAAAGTCAGATTACGAATCCGTAAAAGGTAATTTGGGCGAAAATTAAACAGCTTGTGCCTCTACACAAGCTGTTTAATTTCAAATCATTCCCCGCGCTTTCAATTCCAGATATTTATTGACAGTGTTGGCCGTGAGATTTTGCGGAGCGGTTAGAATAGTTTGAATGCCATACTGCGCCAATTCTTTAACAATCTGCTTTTTCTCAAAAGAGAATTTCTCGCCGATGGTTTTCAGATAAATTTCTTCTGTATTGGCAGCTGGCTGATTAAGTAAATCGCGTAGTTCGGTATTCTCAAAGAAAATCACTAACAGCAAATGATCTTTGGCTAACCGACGCAAATAAGGCAATTGCCGATGCATACCGCTTACCGTTTCAAAGTTGGTGAATAGCAGCAGCAAACTCCGCTGGCGAATATGCGCTCGAACGCTGGCGTATAAGCTTTCGTAGTCTGTCTCCAGAAAACGAGTGCGTTGCCGGTAAAGTAGTTCCAGAATCTTGAGCATGTGTCCAGACCGGCGATCGGCAGGAAGCAAATGACCAATACGATCCGAAAAGGTTAAAATACCAGCTCGATCCTGCTTCATTAAGGCAATGTTACTGAGCACCAGACTCGCATTAATAGCGTAGTCAAGCAGTGTTAAGCCTTCAAAAGGTGACTGCATGACCCGGCCCTTGTCGATCAGGCAATAAACGGGTTGGGAACGCTCGTCCTGGTAAGCATTAATCATTAGAGACGATTCCTGAGCCGCACGTCGGGAAGTCGCTTTCCAGTTGATAGTACGTATATCATCCCCAGTCGTATAGGGGCGTACCTGTTCAAACTCCATGCTATGACCAATACGTCGTATGCGCTTGATACCTAGTTCATTCAGCCGATTCGTTACGGCCAGTAATTCATACTGACGCATCTGAAGAAACGACGGGTAGACGGCTACAACCTTACCTTTTTCGAACTGGTGCCTGCGTTTTAATAAACCCAGTGGAGACATTACAAATACGTTCACCGCGCCGAAGCTGTATTCACCCCGTCGCGTAGGGCGTAGCTCATAACGTATTGCCTGTGTTTCGCGGGGCTTCAGCTGGGCACGAAACAATACATCCCGTCGCTGAAACTGAAAGGGAATCTCGTCAATAACCTCTACAGTTGTCCGGAAAGTGTATCGATTTTCCAGATAGATTGTTAACGGGTTTTCATCTCCATTTGATAAACGTTCAGGCAACTCCCGTCGGGCGAAAAAGGCATTTTTCGTTCTGAAAAGGAGCCAGCTATCAATGCCAATCAGGAGAACAAAAACCGCAAAAACGATCTGGATTAGCGGGAACAGAATAGGAAATGCATACGACGCGATAAATAGCAACGTAATGGCTATGAGCGTGAACCAGAGCCGGGTAGAAACGAAAAGGGCGCGGAAAATTGTCACGCTGAAAGTCAATTAAGGTTTACGTTTTAGCGGAGTCAGTAATTCGTCAATCTCTGCTTCTGTGATTGGGTTGAACCGGTCTTCCTCTGGGCTGCCCGATCGTTCGGCACGTAGCGCTTTGTAAAAAAACGAAGCGTCCAGGAGTGCCGTCTGGGCTTCGGAAATTCGGCCTAGCTGGATGAAGGCTTTGCCCCGATAATACTGTATCAGCGCACTCTGGTTGAAATTTTCCTGAGCCTTGTCTAAATCAATAAGCGCTTTTTCGGGCTGCTGTAGAGCCAGGTAGCTGGTGGCACGACTCACGTATTGACGGTAGTTTACCCATTCGGGGCCATGCTTAATCGCCAGTGAATCAATCGCTTTCGAAAATTGCTCAATCGCTTTAGTATGATCGCCAAGAGCACGGTACGTTAAGCCGCGAAAATAACTTACGGAATTGTGACTAACGATATCGTCGAAATTGGGCGTCAGAGCATCATAAGCGTTAAAATGCTGGAGCGCCCGCGGGTAGTCGCGTAGTTGGTTAAGATAAATTTCGCCAACGACGCCATGTTCTTTCGGGTACCGTACACTTGCTTCTTCCAGCCACATCGCTGCCAGTTCATAATCCCGAGCCCAGGTGTATGCAAAAGCGCGCTTCTGATGATTAGTTGCGTTCAGTGGAAGCGTATCGAGTCGAGCCTGTGTGCGTTTGGTCATGGTCAGAAGTGACGTTTGTGCCGACCGATTGTACTCCATCAAACCAGAAACAGACTCCAGAAACCGGTTTGCATCCGGCTGAGCAAATGCGGAGTAGGGCAGAAGCAGCCATACGTAGTGAAGTCGTTTCATGGGAGCATGTCAATTAGGTGGCCATCTTTCAGCCGAAAGGTAAAAGAAATAACAGAATCCTGTGGCTGGATAACAGTAGGTCGGTCAGAAATATGACCCTTCGACAGATTCGCGGGAATATGCTCCCGGCAAATGGTTATGAACTGATTAGTAATCTGGCTATCGAAACGTTTAGGACAATAATCCTCGCCAAATCCGGCTACGTCAAATAAGCCTCGTTCGTTCTGGCAGTTGACGGCAAATTTTACCCGAAGCAGCCCCGATTGCCCTGGACGGTTTGATGCCTGATAATGCGACTGAAAAATCTGACGTATCGAGGGTACGTCTTCCTGATCAATAAACGTACGGGGGGAACCCATTAGGAAAAAGCAGTTGTCGCACGACTGAAATGTATTTGGGCGACAATGGTCAGCCGTTGTCAGATTTCGGATGAGTCGAAATGATTCGCTGACTACCGTACGGCCATTCCAGCCTGTAGTCTGTAATTGTTTCGGCGCTACGTTGGTAATCTGCCAGAAAGATTTGTAATCGCCTTCCCGATTGTATTGATTGCCCTGAATGATCAGAAACAGCGAATGATCAAACCGAGTAACCCGCCAGAAATGGGCCGTTCGCTGTTTTGTAACGGGGTTTTCCAAAGCCACTTTTCCATCGGCAAACAAGTAAATCAGAAGACTGTCCGATTGCCAGACACGGCCCGTTAGCTGCTGGACGGTTTTCACGGAATCAAGTGCTACGTCGGTGAAGCGCCGAAAAACGAGCGGCAGATTTGTACCGATACGTAGTAGATCGTTCTGAATGGTAACGAGCTTCGGCGCAAACTGGACCGTGTCCAGACGCACGCTGTCTCCCTGAATTGCCCAGGTAGATGTGCGTTTGGTCGCTGTACCGTCAACCATACCCAGGTGATACGTACTATCGGCGTTGAGCTGAAGATAAACGGGCAACGGACAGAAAGCATCCAGGTCCAGTTCGGTATGTAACCCAATCCAGATACCGGCCAACTGCCCCCGCGTAGGCGTTTGTGCTTTGCTTGATGAAAAATGAATAATGAATAATGTACAATAAACAAGCAGTATACCAGGCTTGCAATGCCAGCCGTTTCGCTCATCAGGTACTACGTATTTTCCATTATTCATTGCCCCGCCCCTTTACCTTGGCACTTCTATTTTCTTGACCAATTGCGTTATAACATCATCGGCGGTGCCGCCTTCCATTTCTCGTTCGGGGGTGAGCAGTACCCGGTGACGTAGTACGGGCGTTGCCAGCTCCTGCACATCTTCGGGCGTGATAAAATCGCGCCCCCGGAGCGTAGCGAGTGCTTTGGCACTATTAAGAAGAGCCACCGAAGCACGGGGCGACGCTCCCAGATACAGTGATTTGTTAGCGCGAGTAGTCTGTACAATCTGCGCAATGTAGTCGAACAACTTATCCTCAACATGCACCTGATGCACCTGACTACGTAACGTCGCTAACTGCTCCGCAGAAAGTACGGCGCTGACTGCTTCAAGTGCATCTGCAAGATTTCGGCGCTGGTGATGGCCCCGTAGAATGTCAACTTCCTCGGCTGCGTTGGGATAACCGACTATAATTTTAAACAGAAAACGGTCGAGCTGTGCTTCGGGCAAACGATACGTACCTTCCTGTTCAATCGGGTTCTGTGTGGCCAGTACCATAAAGGGTTCGTTGAGGTGATACGTAACGCCATCATTCGTAACCTGCCGTTCTTCCATTACTTCAAACAGAGCGGCCTGTGTTTTGGCGGGTGCACGATTTATCTCGTCAATCAGCACCAGATTGGAAAAGATAGGACCTCGCCGAAACGTAAAATCGCCGGTTTTTGGCATAAAAACCGATGTGCCCAATACGTCGGAAGGCATCAGGTCGGGTGTAAACTGAATTCGGCTAAAATCGACTGACATGGTTTTAGCCAGCAGCTTGGCCGTCAGTGTCTTTGCTACGCCAGGAACGCCCTCAATCAGTACGTGCCCATCGGCGAGTAAAGCTGTTAGCAACAAATCGACCGTCTGGTGCTGGCCAACAATCACTTTACCGACTTCGGCCCGAATCGCGTCGACCGTCGTAGTAAGGGAATTAAGATCTAATCGGGAATCGAATGTGTCCATAAATAGGGTCTGAAGCTGTAATTAGTTTAATCCTGGCTCAGACTGTTTAAATTTTTCCATTGCCTTATTCAGTGTCAGCAAATCAAATTCGGAAAGCGAAACGCTTTTTTGGGCGTTACGTAGTAATAAAATCAGTTCGGCGGCTTCCTGGCTCGATACACCACTTTTATGCGCCAGCGTTTCCGTAAATTCTTTGTCCAGAACCGTTGTGTTCAGACCGTATCGTTCGCGAAGTTCAGCCAGAAAGTACAGAATTTTCTTCCGAACCAGATTATCGTGATCTCCTTGCTGGAAGTACATCCGACCAACAGTTTTCACAAAACCCAACGACGTATTTTTAGGTGGTTCCATAATCGGAATAACCCGTTGTGTACGTTTTCCGGCAAAAATGGCGTAGAAAATCAAGCCAAAAACTACCAGATAATACGCCCAGTTCAGAGCGGGCTGCGAACGAATATACCGAAAAATGGACTGTTGATCTTCATCGAACCGGCCCTGTTTCTGATACTCATCCCAATAAGTAGGTAGCGTAGGCAAATAAGAGAGCGCCTTGAAGGCGTAATCAGACGTTTTGGTATCCAGTACGTAATAGTTTGTGAACGCCAACGGAAGGTTATGAATAAAAAACTGGCCATTACCGTATTGAATCCGGATGAAAACAGGCTCGTTTCGAGCGTTACGTCCTAATACCGTTACGTTATTCGATTTGTGGATAGTCAGAAAATTTCGCCCATCGTCATGAAAGAAATTGTACCCGTTGACTTTCCGAAGCTGAGGGTTCGTAAAATTCTGACGTAACGTAGTATCAGCTTTTGTCGGATCTTTTTCATCGGCCTTAAATCCCAATACTTTACCTAACGTATCAGAAAGAGCATAAGCCGAAATAAACACGTTATTGCCGCGCTTTACGTAAGAAAGAAGCTTCGATAACTCCTGGCCATGAACCTCAAAATCGTGGCATATCAATACATAATTGCTACGTGCTGGTAGCTTGGTTTCGGCCAAAAAATTATAGACCGGCAAACGTACCGTTTGGATGGCTGACTGATGCATTACATCCGGTAATAGCTCATAGAGAGCCTGCGTTCCAAACGGAATTTTATCGGTGTTCTGATACGTTGGCTTCCAGTCGATCGGCTTCGGGCGGTAATACTCAAAGAGTATATAAGCCATTACGGTCGCCAGCAGGATAAACAGGTATTTATTAGGTTTTGGCAAAATCGATCTATGTTTTTTCAGTTTGCTACGTTCGGTTGACGAATGGATTGGTTGAAAGATCGGAAGTGCTCCCGAATGGAGACAAGACGCGCTTCGTCAATGGGAAAATCGCCGTACCAAACGAATTCGAACTGACGAGTCAACCGCTCAAAATCAGCATGAAGAGGTGAGTCGATCAGTTCATATACATACTGCCGATTGGTCTTATCGAGTTTATAATCAATACGTTCTGCGTCGGCCAGGCGCTTTAGGGTTTGCAAATACAGCAGGCGAACAGCTAATCGGAAATTGCGCTGACTAATGGCTTCGTCGATCGCTTTATCAAAGTTGATCTCATGAATATTTTCTGCCAAATTTTCGTAATCCAGACTGCCCGATTGAGCGCTCTTCGGAAATAGGAAGCTCAAAACCTCTGCTTTCATGAGCAGGTAGATAACGACACCCGCAATACCGGCCAGCAGTACATATTGCCAGACGTTTTGATACGCTTCGCTAGTGAGGAACGTAGCAAATTTGCGCAGAATCCAGTTGAACAGCCTGGCAATTGGGTTCTCGGGCGGTGGGGCGTCATTCCCATACTGGTAGTCATGGTCGGTTTGCAGATCCCGTAAATGCTCCGCTTCGGGATAGCGAACACGTACCGGCGCCCGGTCATCACGAATCGCAATGGATTGGCTTTTAGGGGTCGTTGTTTGTCCTGCGCCAGGATTACAGACCGTCAGCAGCGAAACGACTGACAGGATTTTAATAACTTCCTTCATCCGTATCGCGGGGTTGAGAAGGCGTTGAGCCAATGGAGTCGATGGCTGATAGCATACCCCGCCCTTCCTGCCTTTCGACTAAGTTCGTATACTGAAAACCAATAGCGGTATAGATCACTACGTTCAATAGCGTTCGGCCAACCTGATTCACAACACTACCCAGCATAAGCCATACCACAGAAATATCGGGAAGTATTTTGGCTCCCGTCAAAAACGCGATGACCGTTGTTGGAATGGCAAAAACCATCCCGATAATGATCACGATAAGGAACATAATACATAGCAATCCGAATGTAGACCACCATTTGTCACGAATGAGTTGGAAGCAACGGTTCCACGTAACCCCAAAATCAGCGTTTTCAAATACCGTAACGGCTAATGATAGGGAAAGCACAACAGCCAGATACAGGCCGGGTATGAAGAAGAAAATAAAGCCGAAGCTGATGATAATGGAGTTAAGAATTGAAATGAGAACGGCCCGGCCAATGACAGGCTGCATCTCGATCCAGACATCCGATACGCTGATTAACTCCTCTTTAGTTCGGTCGTACACCTTCATGTGCGCATACGTAGTTAGAATAACCGCTACGTTGGCCAACAGGCTGAATAGCGCGGTTAGCCAAAAGGACGGAGACGAAAAAAAGCCTAACATCTGAAACGCATAAAAAGGGTTATCGGTGTTGGCATTTGCCGATTCACCGATGAGCTTCAGCATGTTTGACTGCATAACGCCTGAAGCAATACCCGCCACTAACGCAACCGGCCCGACAATGTACAATAGCGACAATCCCAGACTCCGAAAATTCTGGAAAATGTATTGAAACGTAGCATTGATTTTATTCCCAAAATCACGCTGCTGAAAAAGTTGAATCATGAGGTAATCCGGCGGTTAAGTGAAATTGGGTATAGAATAAAATACCAGACAATAAAAGAAGCCGAAAGTAAAATAATACCTCCGCTGATAGCAGCCGGCAGCGTTAAGCGGGTAACAAAGCTTTCCAGAAAGCCCGCCATGATGAAAATAGGCACCAGACCAATCGAAATTTTAATGGACTGCTTAACCCCACGTTTAAAAGAATCTAGCCGGGAGTAGGTTCCGGGAAACAGGATACTGTTGCCCACCGTCAGTCCTGCACACCCCGCAATGACAATCGCTGATATTTCGAGCGTACCGTGAATCCAGATTTTTAGAATAGAGTCGATCAATAGGCCACGTTCGTAGAAAAAGTACTGAAAGGAACCCAGCATTACCCCGTTATAAAACAGCATAGCCATTGTCCCGAACGACGCAAACAGGCCAAATATAGCCGTTCGGAATGCTACGTAGATGTTATTCAGCGTAATCTGAATAAACATCGAAGCCTGATCCCGGCTGTTGTAAACACCTAACGGATCACCTTTTTTGATGTTTTCCAGCGTCATATTCACGTATTGATCGCCAAGAATCAACCGAACGAACGTAGTGTCGTGAGCCGCCGAAATCCAGCCTAACAGACAAGCTACCAGAAATATACCGGCCGATAAAGCCAGTAATCGATGCGATTGCCTGAACAACAAAGGCAATTCATACGTCCAGAACGTAACGAAACGGCCACGGTCGTCCCGGCGGTTCTGCATCAGGCTTCGGTGCATATGGGCGGCCAGACCATTCAGATAGCGCGTTACCCTGGCGCGGGGGTAAAACGTTCGCGCATAGGATAGGTCATCCGTCAACTCCACAAAACGATCGGTTAACGTATCAGGATCGTGCGTGGGGTTTTCCTCCATATCACGCCATTTGTCGGCGTTACGTTTAATGAACAGGGCTTCGCGCATTGTAAATCGGGAGTCGACCGCTAATCGTCGTTATACGTCAAATTAACGAAGTTCAGTCATGTAACCAAGTTGATCGTTAGTTTTCGATAAAAAGTTTTTGACCGAACAGGCTTACTTACGAATTTTGAAAAACAACCGCGCGGGCGATCCCGTACTGACTTCCTGAATGTCTGTTGCCATCCTCACTTCTCAGAACGTATTGCTGGAATACGAGCCTGCCAGCCTTGGCGACCGCATTATGGCTGCCATGATCGATTACGCTGTGTTTGTCGGATGGTTTATTCTGACGCTCGCTTTACCCACCCGAATCGGGATTCAACCCGGTTCGTTTTATTTTCTGCTGGTATTTTTGCCTGTCGTATTCTATGACCTGATCAGCGAATGGCTACTTAACGGACGTAGCGTCGGTAAATTGGCGAGAGGTATCCAGGTCGTAATGCTTGACGGTTCGCAGCCAACGTTAGGGGCTTACTTAATCCGATGGCTGTTTCGGATTGTTGAGTCGGCCGCGTTCATCGGGGGCATAATTCCGGTCATTGCTATTGCTGCGAATGGTAGGGGACAGCGACTGGGCGACATTGCTGCGGGCACAACCGTTGTAAAACTGGCACCGGCCGTTACGTTGGATGAAATCCTGATTCAGACCGCTCCCGAAAACTACACCGTCCAGTTCCCTGATGTTCGACTGCTTTCTGATCGCGACATTACCATTGTCCGGGAGATGCTGTATCGGAGCGATGAAGGCGCTATCCAACGTACTGCCGACAAGATTAAAGTTGTAACCGGGATTCACAGCAGTATGCCAAACCGGGCGTTTCTGGAAACGGTTATCAGCGATTATGAGTTTATAACCATACAGTAATTCGTAACGCGGCTATAGAGTCGCTGTATATCAAACAAATGCGGCTTTTCGGTCGCGTTACTATGCTCGATTCAATTAAATCTCTCGCTCGGCAATATGCAGCCGATATTGTGCAGACGCGCCGACATCTTCATGCTCATCCTGAGCTATCGTTTCACGAGCGGAATACGGCTCGCTACGTTGCCGATCAATTGAAGGCCATCGGCATAACCCCCCAGGAAGGCGTAGCCGATACGGGTTTAGTCGCCATCATCGAAGGACGTAAGAGTAATAGCTCCGCAGTGCCTTCAAAAGTGGTTGGTTTGCGGGCCGACATGGACGCATTGCCGATTCACGAAGCGAATGACGTGCCGTATAAATCGACCGTCGACGGCGTTATGCATGCCTGCGGACACGACGCACATACCGCCAGTCTGCTGGGCGTAGCGCGTATTTTGCACGTACTGCGTGATCAGTTTGATGGAACGGTAAAACTGGTATTTCAACCAGGTGAGGAGAAAGCGCCGGGTGGAGCCTCACTGATGATTAAGGAAGGAGTTCTTCAGAACCCCGCGCCCGTGAGTATGCTGGGCCAGCACGTAGCACCGAATATTCCGGTCGGAAAGATTGGCTTCCGCGAAGGCATGTATATGGCTAGTACTGACGAGATTTATATGACCGTTCGGGGGAAAGGTGGCCATGCTGCCATGCCCGACAATCTGGTTGATCCGGTTCTGATTGCGTCACACATCATTGTTGCTCTGCAGCAGATTATCAGCCGGAACCGCCCACCTGCCAGTCCATCAGTTTTGTCGTTTGGCCGGTTTATTGCCGACGGGGTAACGAACGTAATACCGAATGAAGTAACGATTCAGGGCACGTTTCGATGCATGAACGAAGAATGGAGGGCGGAAGGTAAACGGCGCATGGTAAAACTCGCCCAGGGTATTGCCGAAGCGATGGGCGGAAGCTGTGAATTTACTGTTGTAGACGGATACCCGTTTCTGAAAAACCACCCCGAACTGACCCGGCGTGTACGGGCACAGGCCGTTGAGTATATGGGCGCCGAGAACGTAGTGGATCTCGACTTATGGATGGCAGGCGAAGATTTCGCTTTTTATTCGCAGGTGGTCGATTCCTGCTTTTATCGATTGGGTACACGTAACGAAGCGCGGGGTATCGTATCCGGTGTTCATACGCCAACCTTCGATATTGACGAAGCCGCTCTGGAAACGGGTGCTGGCCTGATGAGCTGGCTGGCTGTTAGCGAGTTACGGGAGAGTTGAGTAATGCCGGGTATCAGACAGGAGTAAGCGAAGGGCCATTGACGGATTGACGTTGATGGCCTTGTTTATACCGTCAGTTAGTATGATTCTAATTAGCGTATTTTAACGAAAAGAGTATCCTCAAATAGCACAATCCATTCCTTGATTTTTATACATTTGTAACTGCTTAAATCGTTCTACTTGAAAGTCTAATTTGCTTTAAACCTATGAACAGAAGAGACGCCCTCATGCGGGTAGCTGCGTTGGCTGGTGCTACCATAGCGCTGCCTGCGCTGGCCGATACGCTCGAAGCCTCAGCTACCCGACGTGCCCTGACAGGCAAACCCGTCTTCTTTACGGCTGATCAGGACGCAACCGTTGCTGAATTGGCTGATACGATTATTCCAACGACCAGTACGCCCGGTGCTAAAGCCGCGAAGGTGAATGAAATTATTGACGTTATTGTCAAAGATTGCTACAAACCCGACGATCAGCAACGTTTTCTGGAAGGGCTAGCTCAGACAAACAAATTGAGTCAGGATGCGTATAACAAGCCGTTTGTGCAGCTTGACCCAACGCAACGTATTGAGATCGTGAAGAAGCTCGAAGCCGACGACAAGCAATTGAAAGCTCAGATGGCTCCTGCTAAATCAGCTGCGAAAGTGGAGAATTCGCAGGCTGACCTGCAAATGCCCGAAGCCAAAAAGCGGTACACGCCTTTCTACACCATGTTGAAAGACCTTACGCTGACGGGTTATTTTACCTCTGAAATAGGCGCAACACAAGCTCTGGAATACGTAGCGGTTCCGGGCCGTTATGATGGTTGCGTTACGCTTAAACCCGGTCAGAAAGCCTGGGCAATCTAACTTAGTTACGTAGTTATAGAGTTGAAA
Organism: Spirosoma sp.; assembly: GCF_048594605.1. Classification (GTDB taxonomy): domain Bacteria; phylum Bacteroidota; class Bacteroidia; order Cytophagales; family Spirosomataceae; genus Spirosoma. The sequence goes on along the minus strand of NZ_JBMDWV010000038.1, from coordinate 14,542 downwards.
AGGTATAGAGTTGATTGCAGGCAGGTCCTGCCGACTTTACAGCTATATGACTTTATAACTTTAAAAATTTTCTCTAAGAATGAACCTCAATATAGACGCAAAAAAAGATATGACCTACGACGCTATTGTCGTTGGGTCGGGTATTTCGGGTGGCTGGGCTGCGAAAGAACTCACGCAAAAAGGCTTAAAAGTACTGATGCTGGAGCGAGGCCGCGATGTGAAACACATCGAAGGCTATCCTACCGCTACCAATAACCCCTGGGATTTTCCGCACCGGGGACGTATCACAACGATGGCCGCCGAAGAATACTGGGCTAACATGCGTACCGGATATACTGCCAACGAAGAATGGCGGCATTTTTTCGAAAACGACAAAGAGAACCCTTACCTCGAAAAACGAAAAGTCGACTGGATTCGGGGGTATCACGTGGGTGGTCGTTCGCTGATGTGGGGACGCCAGAGCTACCGCTGGAATAAAGAAGACTTCATGGCAAATGCCAAAGAAGGCATCGGGGTTGACTGGCCTATCCGTTATGACGATTTAGCGCCATGGTACACCTACGCTGAAACGTTTATTGGCGTTTCCGGAAATAAGGACGGTGTGGATGTGTTGCCCGACGGAAATTTTCTGCCCGCAATGCAGATGAATTGCCTGGAAAAAGAAGCGAAGAAAAAGATAGAAAAAGCCTTTCCGAAGCGGCTTGTTACGATGGGCCGCACGGCTCACCTGACTCAGCCTAAACAACTTCACTACGATCTTGGTCGGGCCGCCTGTCAGTTCCGGAATCAGTGTATGCGCGGCTGTCCGTACGGGGCTTATTTCAGTACGCAGTCTGCTACGTTGCCCGCAGCTATGAAAACGGGCCGGCTGACGTTACGTCCTGATTCTATCGTCTCGGAAGTACTTTATGATGAAAAGAAAGGCAAAGCAACGGGTGTTCGGGTAATTGATCAGAATACCAAGGAGGTTCGTGAATACTTTGCCCGGATTATCTTCCTGAATGCATCTGCATTTGCCAGTACGTCGATTCTTATGAACTCGAAGTCGCACCGGTTCCCGAATGGAATGGGTAACGATTCGGACCAGCTCGGACGTAACATTATGGACCACCACCTGGCTGCTGGCGCTGCCGGTACGTTCGAAGGTATGGAAGATCAGTATTATTACGGTCGTCGTGCCAATGGGGTGTACATTCCGCGCTATCGTAACTGGAATGGCGATAAACGCGATTACGTACGCGGCTTCGGATACCAGGGCGGGGCGGGTCGCGGTGGCTGGAACAGAGGTAACGGTATGGAAGGCTTTGGCGCTGATTTCAAAGAAAGCTTAACGAAACCAGGTCCATGGACAATGAGCTTAGGTGGTTTCGGCGAAATGATTGCGGATCCTAATAACCGTATGACGCTCTCGCCCGATCAAAAAGATAAATGGGGCTTGCCGCTGATTGTTTTCGATGCTGCCTACGGCGAAAACGAGAAAAAGATGCGGATCGACATGATGAACGATGCCGCCGAAATGCTCGAAGCTGCGGGCTTGAAGAACGTAACACCCTATAACGACATGACCAAAAACCCGGGTATCGGTATTCACGAAATGGGTACTGCTCGCATGGGTCGTGATCCAAAAACGTCGGTGCTGAACGCTCATAACCAAGTTCATGCAGTTAAAAACGTGTTTAATACCGATGGCGCCTGCATGGTGTCAGCTTCCTGCGTAAATCCATCGTTAACCTATATGGCCTTAACGGCGCGTGCAGCCGACTTCGCTGTGAAGGAAATGAAAAAAGGTACGTTGTAAACTGAATAATATGCTGAAAAAGCCGTGAGCGAAAAATTTGCTCACGGCTTTTTTTATGAACTAAGCTGACGCTCAACAGAAAAGAATGAGATTAATTAAAAAAATATTAAACAACTCTAGACTAGTTGAGTTATACTATAGAATATCGGGTTAAAAACGATAAACATACTCAACTAATGAAAAAAATAATGATAATGGGTTGGATGCTGGTAGCCGGCGTAACCCTAAGTGCGAACGCTCAAAATACAAACTCGACGACTAATTCGGGTACGACAGGAACAACGGGTACGTATACAAGCCCGTCAAACTCGGGTACAAATTCGGGAACGTATCAAACGCAACCCTCTTCTGGTATGACTCAGACTCCATCGTCTGTTAATACAGGGGTTAATCAGCCACAGCCGCCGACCAATAGCAACACGTACCAGAACCAGCCGACGACACCTGCCAGACAGGGCGTAAACTCGGGAACATCGCTTCCGTCAACGCAAACGGGCACCGTTAATCCTTCTACAGGAACAACCACGCCCAGCACGATGACAACGCCAAATAGCACGTATAGTACTGGTACAACGCCGAATAGTTCTAACTCAGGAACGAGTACGTCGTCTGATATGAATTCAATGGGTACCACGGACCGGACAAACACAGGTACTACGACCAACAATAACCGTCGTACCAAAAGCTCATCGTCGACAACCACAACGCCATCGACGACAACAACGCCTGGTAAACCATAAGTAAATAAAGTATAATCCAAGTTGTGAATCGGGGTCATACCTTTGCAAAGGTATGACCCCGATTATTTTTTTATGCCTGACGAATCTCCGCTGATTGCTCTAACTAATTTTACGGCTCGCCGAAGCGGGAAGCCGATTCTAACGAACGTAACGTTTGCCCTCCGCCAGCACGAATGCTGGGCTATTATTGGTCCTACAGGAAGTGGTAAAACAACGCTACTTCAGGTATTGGCAGGTCAGTTTCCGGCGCAACCAGGTTCTCTTTCCCGACAGGCGTCTGCTGAATTTGTTTCGTTTAAAGAGGAATCCAGCCGTTTTTCTTACAGTGGCTATTTTTATCAGCAACGGTATCAGGCCACTATGGGCGATAATCCGGAAGGCGAAGAACCCGCCTATCATTCCATTCCAACAGTACGTAATTATTTGCAGTTTACAGAGTCGCCGGAAAACAACGCGCTGGTAAAACGACTGGGTCTGGAACCTTTACTCGACCGTTCTTTTCTGAAACTATCAAACGGGCAGACGCGGAAAACACGTATTGGAAAAGCACTTTTACGCCACCCGACCATTTTGCTGCTGGACAATCCATTTGTTGGGTTAGACAAGACATTCCGTGCGGAACTGACAGAATGGCTAGGTGAGCTGATGAACCACGGATTGACACTGGCTTTAGTTACTGACGCTGAAAATATTCCTCCATTCGCAACGCACGTTATCGTGCTCAAGGAAGGTGAAGTTCAATGGCAAGGTGAAGTAAAATCGTATGCTCCGCCAATTCAGGACGTAGTAGAATCGCCATTACCTATACTTCAAACGAAACCAAAATTACCTGACTTTGCGGAAGCTTTTCGATTGAGAAACGTAACGGTACGTTATGGAGAAACGGTAATTCTGAATAACATCAACTGGGCTATTCAGGCTGGAGAACAGTGGGCATTATTAGGGCAAAACGGTGCCGGAAAATCAGTGTTGCTCAGCCTGCTTTATGGTGATCACCCGCAGGCGTATGCGAATGACGTACATGTATTTGGACACCGGCGTGGCAAATCTGGCGAGAGTATTTGGGATGTAAAACGTCGGATAGGATTTGTTTCACCTGAACTGCACCTTTATTTTCCACAACATTTGTCAGTACGTCAGGTCGCTCTTACAGGATTAACGGATACCCTGACGCCATCAAAGAACGTAGCGCCCGAGACGGAGGCTGACTTAATCCAACTCCTCACTTATTTTGGGTTGATTGATACGTTAAATCGTCCGTTTGGAACCTTATCGGCAGGAGAGCAGCGATTGATTTTGCTGATACGGGCTTTACTCAAAAACCCACCTGTATTATTGCTGGACGAACCTTTTCAGGTAATAGATGCGCATCACATTGAACGTGCCCGGCGATTAATAGGAAGTCTTAATGACAAAACAATCCTGTTCGTTACGCACAATCAGCATGAGTTACCGGACAGCGTCGATCAGATTTTTGACCTCAATGCCGTTAACGACTAGTTCCTGAAAAATTTGAAACAGCGACGTTGAATGGCACAATGCGTAAATAGATGAAAGCAGGTTGGATGTACGTAGTAAGTTAACTGTTGGTACGTACTGAAATCTTATAGTTGTACTAAAGAGCATACTTTCAGCATGATTATCTTTCCCAATTGCAAAATCAATCTTGGCTTACATATTACAGAGAAACGTGCGGATGGCTTTCATAACCTGCAATCCTGTTTTTATCCGGTTGCGTGGAGCGATATACTGGAAGTTATTCCTTCTGATACGTTTGCGTTTACCAGTAGTGGCTTACCGATTCCGGGCGAACAGACCGGAAATCTTTGTATTCGTGCTTATGATTTGCTGAAAACAGACTTCGATTTGCCGCTTGCGCAAATACATCTGCAAAAAAATGTACCTATTGGGGCCGGCCTTGGTGGCGGATCGGCCGACGCAGCTTTTACATTACGTTTATTAAATGAGCGTTTTTCGTTAGGCTTAAACAACGCTCAACTAGAGAGTTATGCGCGTCGGCTCGGCAGCGACTGCGCGTTTTTTATTCAGAATCGCCCTCTCTATTGTATTGAAAAGGGAGACGTATTTGAAGAGATTGAGGTTGATCTGAATGGATACCATATCATGCTGGTTCATCCAAATCTGGCTATTTCGACGGCGGAAGCCTACGCGGGGGTACGTCCCCGTCAACCAGAAGTTTCTCTGTATACGCAGTTGCAAAAGTCGCCCGCAACCTGGCGTGAGACCGTTCATAATGATTTTGAAGATAGTCTGTTTCCGAAATATCCAGTGCTGCCCGAAATTAAGCAGCAGCTTTACCAGGCGGGGGCTGTGTATGCCAGCATGAGCGGTTCTGGCTCTACTATATACGGAATTTTCCAGGCCCCCGTTACAATCCCAAACCAATTCTTGCAATACAGCGTTTGGCAAGGAGAGCTGTAACTGTCTGTCTATAATGATTTTCTGTTAAGTCTATTATTTGTTTAGCTGATAATTACTATTGATAGACGACTGACTCACTATTGATTATCATGAGCAATTTTGTGACCAAACGGCGGGAGCCGTTCCGCTTCATGGTCTGGCTGGGCATTGCGAGTAGTGTGATGATTTTCACGATGCTACTGGTTGCCTACGTCATCCGTCGAACAGGCTCTGGCTGGGCAGACATAAAGTTACCGGCTGTATTTCTAGTAAGCACAGTTGTCATTCTTTTAAGCAGCTTAAGTCTTCACAACGCCATTCAGGCTTTTCGGCACGAACGTTTCAATAGTTATCGTACCAATCTGGCAACTACGCTAGTGCTTGGGGCGTTGTTTATGATGTTACAGGCTTGGGGATGGCGTCAGATGATTCGGGCTGGTATTGGACTGGAGGCCAATCCGGCAGGAGGATTTATTTACATTATATCCGGAATCCATTTGCTGCACATTTTAGTCGGACTCATTTTTCTAACGATTATGCTGGTCGAAGCGTTACGTCGGCGGCCTTACATTGATTCCTTTGTTTACAGCGTCAATCCACCCAATCGTCTTAAAATAAGGCTAATCACATTGTATTGGCACTTTGTTGATATCCTTTGGATTGGCTTGTTTGTTTTTCTGCTTGTTCATCACGGTCTCGACTTACACTTGTCTTTATGAAGACTATCTGCTTTTGAGGCTTTATCACGTTATTTGTAATATATACGATTGTTGACCTAAATTATTCATGAGAAAAATTGCTCTCTGGGCAGGTTTTTGGGCCTTGAGTTTTGCTTCGCTTGCTCAAACGACGCCGTCGTCCACGCCAACATCAAAGTACGACCCACTCGCCCTGTTTCATCCTTTGTTTAACATGCAGCCCGGTAATGATTACCGTACGGGCAGCGGTGCCCCCGGACCACGTTACTGGCAGAATCAGTCTGATTATCAAATCAACGTAGCGCTGGATGATCAGCAGAATACCGTAACGGGCGAGGTAATTATTACCTACAAAAATAACTCACCCGAAACCTTGCCCTACGTATGGCTTCAACTGGATCAAAATGCTTTTAGCGATACGTCAAGGGCAACGAAAACAACTCCCGTTTCGGGCGGGCGGTTTGGGAATCAGGGATTTGCCGGTGGATTTCAGATAGCAAGCGTAGCGGTTGATCAGGCTAAAGGAAAGTTTGCAACAACACCTTACGTCATTACCGATACCCGGATGCAGATTCGGCTGGCCGAGCCCATAAAAGCCAACGGGGACGTAGTGAAAATAAAAGTAGCGTATTCATTCAAAATACCTGAATATGCTTCCGACCGTATGGGGCAGTTGCAGCGTAAGGATGGTATCATCTACGAAATCGCTCAGTGGTATCCGCGGATGTGTGTGTACGATGATATTGAAGGATGGAACGTATTGCCTTACTTAGGAGCCGGTGAGTTTTACCTCGACTACGGTAATTATGAATATAGCATCACGGCACCCTGGAATCATATTGTTGTTGGCTCGGGTGAGTTATTGAATCCAAATGACGTACTGACCGCTGAGCAAATCAAGCGGCTGGCTCAGGCCCGTAATAGCGATCAGACCGTAATCATTCGTGGTAAAGATGAAGTGACAAATCCTGATTCGCGCCCTAAACGGTCGGGTACGCTAACCTGGAAATTCCGGTGTCAGAATAGTCGGGACGTAGCATGGGCATCGTCGAAAGCCTTTGTGTGGGATGCGGCCAAAATGACATTGCCCAGCGGTAAAATTGCGCTTGCCCAGTCCGTTTATCCGGTTGAAAGTGCGACTAATGATTCCTGGAATCGCTCAACGGAATACGTAAAGGGTTGCGTCGAATTTTACTCAAAATATCTGTATGAGTACAGCTATCCTGTAGCAACCAACGTAGCAGGAATTGTGGGCGGAATGGAATATCCGGGCATTATATTCTGTAATCATAAAGATAAGAAAGATGCCTTGTGGGGCGTAACCGATCACGAATTTGGCCATAACTGGTTTCCCATGATTGTCGGGAATAATGAACGTAAATTCCCATGGATGGACGAAGGATTTAATACGTTCATTAATTTTCTTTCCACGGCTAACTTCAATAAAGGAGAGTATAATCGTGAGCGCGGAACCATGCACGACTTAGCGCCCGCTCTTGCGTTTCCGACCGAGCCAATCATGACAATTCCAGATGTTCAGCAGCCTCGGGCATTGGGTATTCTGGCCTATTACAAACCAGGGATTGGTCTGAAGCTCCTTCGCGACGTAATTCTTGGACCTGATCGATTTGATTATGCTTTCAAAAATTATGTGAATCGCTGGGCCTTTAAGCATCCTACTCCCTATGATTTCTTCCGCTCAATGGAAGATGGGGCTGGTGAAGATTTGAGCTGGTTCTGGCGAGGCTTTTTCTACGAAACCTGGAAACTCGATCAGGGAATTCAGGGCGTGAAATACGTGGATGGGACACCCAGTAACGGATCGCTCATTTCCATCGAAAACCTCGAAAAAATGGCTATGCCTGTTATAGTTGAAGTAACTGAAAGCAATGGAAAAAAATCCCGTGTTAACCTACCAGTAGAAGTATGGGAGCGAGGTGGTACGTGGACATTCAAGTACAACTCAACTTCTCCACTCAAAACGGTCGTTGTTGACCCCGATCAACAACTGCCGGATATCAACGGGAAAAACAATACCTGGCGGGCAGAAGCGCAGTAATTACAGGTGTATAAAGTTACAGGGTTGTAAAGTTGTAGAGTTCTCTGATACGTTATCAACTCTACAACTTTGCAACCCTGTAACTTTATAACTGCATTTTACACTTCTACCAGCATGGCTCCGTAAGAGTAGCCTCCTCCAAAAACGGTAATAATAATGTGTTCTCCCTTTTTGAAGCTATCCCATCGCTCAGAGAGTGCAATAGCACAACCTGCGCATCCCGTATTACCGTAGTACTGAATATTCGAGATTAGTTTCTCTTCGGGTAGGCCAAGCGTATTCATTACGTTGCGTGAGATACGCAAATTAGCTTGGTGGGGTAATATATAAGCTACATCAGACAGGGTTAGACCGCATCGTTCAAGTATCTGCAAACTAGCTTTGGGCATGTATTGACAGGCATTGATAAACACATCGCGACCATGGGGCATGGTAACTCCTCCATCGGCGGGCTTCATCATTACACCCGTTGTTGCTTTGGGTGTATGAGCCGCTCCACCTGTTAATAAAGCCTTGATTGCAAAATCTTCCTCGCTCTGACGATCTTTCGTTATCAGCAAAGCGGCTGCACCATCACCCCATAAATGCCCCGAAACAGTATCTTTCTCGTTGTAATAGAGCGTATTATGTTCCGAAACAATGACCAGGGCACGACTGGCTTTATTAAGCGCGAAATAGCCCTCCACAACTTCAATCGCATTCAGTAGCGAGGAACAGGCTGTTGATATTGAAATGGTGGGAATATCGGGAATATTCAGAAAGTGCTGCGCTTCGTGAGCAATCGAAACAATAGTGTCATAAGGTGTATAAGTTCCCCCAACTATTAAGTCGACCGATGTAAGGTCAGTTTTTTCCATGAGCCGTTTTACAACCTCGATGGTCATGGTATTTGTATTCTCATCTGGAGCAGCTTTACGTCGCTCTACAATGCCCGTACGTTCGATAATCCATTCGCTGGAAAGACCATTGAGCTGGGTGAAATGTTCATTGCCAACTACCTGTGTTGGTAGATAGTGGCTTACTGCATGTATATACATCAGGCCAAGAAATAGAAGGCTAATACGGATTATAACCTGAATTAGTGCCTAAAGTTAAATCCTTCCGGGAAAACGTAGCATTGGACATTGGAACAATACAATAATGAATTGACAAAGTATTATTTTTCTTTTAAAGGTGAAAGTTTATGATTAACTATTGAGAATTTGATCATAAAAACAAACTAATTTCTGGGCTTCCGTTTCCCAATTGTACTCCTTTTTAATGGCTGCTTGCCCACGTTTACCCATCAGCTGAGCTTTATCAGGATGTTCTATTAAATAAAGAAGCGCTTCTGCGATCTGTGTACCATCAGACGGCGAAACACATAAGCCGCACTCATGCCGCTCGACGACATTTTTGTAGAGTGGGAAGTTCGACGTAACGACGGGTAATCCGAGTGCCATATACTCAAATAATTTAGTCGTATAGGAGTCTGGATAATCGCCAACAGGTTTCAGTAAAGCCAGGCCTGCTGTAGCCTGAGCGGCATATGCAAAGGCGTGCCGCTGATCTGTATAACCGTAAAAACGCAGGTTATTACGTACCATAGCAAAAGCAGGCAGTCTCTCCATATCTGTATCAGAAAACGTACGTCGTCCAAATAAATGAACGGCAAAATCAGGGTAATATTCCTTTATTTTTGCCAAACCTTCTACGAGTGTGTCGAATGCTCGCTCAAAACTAAGCCAGCCGATGTAAAAAAATGACGGCCTTTCTCGATTCGGTAAATAGGGCTGACGAAACGGCTCAAAAAAGGATAAAAGAGGATAATTATAGATTACAGCATACGGTTTAGTCAGATTTGTATACGTGTCCAGATAGCCATGTTCGGTAAAAATCAGGTAGAAATGGCGTTGTGCAAGGCTATCGAACCAACGAAACAGTTTTTCCAAAAGAAAACCACGGTTCAACGTTTTCAGGTGCATTTTTTTATGAAGATTTTCCTGTACTTCGTAAATAATTTTTGAACCAAGAAGGCGAAAAATGTAGGCGAATGGCAAAAATTCGGGAACGTAAACATGGACAAGCTTAGGACGTAACCATAGGCACCGTAGCATAATGAGTGGACAAGTCAATAAAATTCGCCAAATGACACGTTTGAAGTAAGGTAGGCGAATGAAATGGATGTCGGGCGAGATAGTTGAGTCGGCATGAGGTAAAGCGCAAAATACATCGTACGACCCGGTCAGCGTCTGACATTGCTTAAATACAATACGGGGGTCCTGGGGCTGATGTGCCGTACTTACATGCAGAACGCGAACTTTTTTCAACGAATACGCTTATTTGATCACCCCAAAGCTACGTAGTTCTGCGTCAATCTTTTGATTCCAGCGTTCTTGCGCAGCTTGATTCAGGCTGTGGTTCGTTTCATCATCATACTGAGTTTGCAGACGATTCATTTCCCGAAAAGATTCAAGGAATTCGTACTGCATCTGGCTGTTGTAATCCTCCAGCGTTAGGATATTGGCCTGAATTTTTCGTTTAAACCGCTCAGCAATAACTTTTACGATATCGAAATGCCGTTGCTCATGATTCAGCGCATACGCGTTACGTGCATCGGCCCGCCCCCACGACGATTTTTTCAGCATATACGCTTTCGCTGTCAGGTTGAGAATAATAACGCCATCTTTCACGGTACTTTTACCTTCGTACGCAAAGCTAGTAAAGACTTCAGCTGCGTAGTGGCTGCCTCGTCGAGGTTCGGCTTTAAAATCAGCCCAGACCAACTTACGGTCAGGATTGTAATTCACTGTATCGTCATCCGTGATTCGTGTGTCGTCCACAAAATTAATTTTGAGGCTTCTCGCTAACTTTTCGTTACGATTACTCTCGCGGTTCATGTAATCATTCAGATTACGTAACGAAGCTACTAAGGATTGACGGATTACTGATTCAAGGACGGTTCTCTGCTCCAGAGGGCGTGTGTAGTTTGCACTACCCTTATATTCCGTTAGTTGGGTTCTGGTTTCGTCGCCTGCGTCGTCTTTACCCAATAAGTCAAAAGCAACCGAAAAAACGAACTGACCTGTTACACGTCGGCCACTGGCCGTTTCATTAATTTGGCATTGCCGAATACGCATCCCGATCGGACGTAGCGTTTTATTCTGTTTAAGACTTTGATTGATGAACTGATAAAAACTGGCGGCAACTCCTTTCTCCAGATCAACAGGCTGCGTTGGCTGGTCTATAACTAACGCCAGCTTTGCAACAGGACCACGTTCAGACCGCTGGTCTGTTACGGTAGCTATGTAAAATTCTTTCGGTGTAAAAGGAAGGGATTCAGACCGAAGCCGTATGGGTTCGGCAGGGGGCAGTAAGAAAAAAAGCCCGTATAACAGCAGCGGAAAAATAGCGGTATTCATGCTAATTTCATAACGGGTTGGCTGGCAGAAAAGTGTCTATATTGCTGACATAACCATCAAAAAAATGCCCTCCAGCTAATAAGCTGGAGGGCATTTAGGTATAGGTTTGAGATGCGCTTATTCAATCAGCATAGCTTTACCGCTAATGACGTCATTTTCAACTGTTTTGAATTTAACGTCACGCTTTACGGAGCCATCAGCATATTGCACATTGACGCGAGCATTACGATCTAATTTAATAACTCGGGCAGGAGCCTGGCGCTGAGCGGGCATGGGAGGGGCACCAGCACCCATGGCATCGTTTTCTGCCATGCGCCGAGCGTACTCTTCCGGTCCTGTAGCAAGGTGGCTGTCGTCAAAGTCTTCCATGTTGGTATGGAGCTTTGGTTGTGGTTGCTGACGCTGTTGTGCAGGGGCCTGGCGAATTTCCTGCTGTACTTCTTCAACTTCCTGCGCTGGAATATCGGCTTTCGTCAGGAAATTGATTGTGTCGAAATTAACTTTATTTAGGAAGCGCTTGAAGAGTTCTACCGATTCGAACTTATAAACCAGCAATGGATCCTTCTGCTCAAAAACTGCATTCTGCACCGACTGCTTCAAATCATCCATTTCGCGAAGGTGTTCTTTCCATTCCTGATCGATCACCGACAACGTAACAGCTTTTTCCATTTCTGTAACGATCTCCCGGCCACCACTTTCAACTGCTTTGCGCAAATCTGAAACAACCGTTAACTCATGCATGCCATCTGAGAAGGGCACCACAATGTTTTTAATCTGATGGCCTTGCTCATTAAGAACCTGCGTTAATACCGGTAGTGCCTTGTCGGCAATAGCATGGTTTTTAGCCTGATAGTGCTCTTCTACTTCGTCATATAACCGCCGAACTTGGTCTGGCTTTTTCAAACGATTAAATTCCTCATTGGATAAAGCGGGTGAAAGTCCGAGTGTAGTCAGTAACTGAATTTTTATTTCTTCGTAGTTACCTTCGGCATTGTTAACCATTTCTTCCACTACGTCGTACATCGTGTTGGCAATGTCCAGCGGTAGACGATCGCCGAACAAAGCATTGCGACGGCGTTTGTAGATAGCTTCGCGTTGGTAGTTCATTACGTCATCGTATTCGAGCAGACGCTTCCGGATACCGAAGTTGTTTTCTTCTACCTTCTTCTGAGCGCGTTCGATGGATTTCGTAATCATTGAGTGCTGAATTACTTCACCTTCTTCAAGCCCCATCCGGTCCATCACTTTAGCAATACGTTCAGAACCGAAAAGACGCATCAGACTATCTTCCAGAGAAACGAAAAACTGCGACGTACCAGGATCACCCTGACGACCCGAACGGCCCCGTAACTGACGGTCTACCCGACGCGACTCGTGCCGTTCTGTACCAATGATGGCCAAACCGCCAGCGGCCCGTGACTCCGGCGTAAGCTTAATATCCGTACCACGACCGGCCATGTTAGTCGCAATCGTTACGTTGCCTGGTAAGCCTGCTGTGGCTACAATCTCGGCTTCCCGCTGGTGATATTTAGCGTTCAGGACCTGATGCGGAATCTTACGTAGTGTTAGCAGTCGGCTTAGTAGTTCAGAGTTCTCTACCGACGTAGTACCAACCAGAACAGGCCGACCTTTCTCAACGAGACTTGTAATCTCTTCAACGACAGCGTTGTATTTTTCCCGTACAGATCGATAAACTTTATCCTCTTCATCTTTGCGGCTGATGGATTTATTGGTTGGAATAACCACTACGTCCATTTTGTAAATCTGCCAGAATTCTGAGGCTTCCGTTTCAGCGGTTCCCGTCATACCGGCACGCTTATGATACATACGGAAATAGTTCTGGAGCGTAATAGTTGCGTAGGTCTGCGTAGCATCTTCAACTTTTACGTTCTCTTTCGCTTCAACCGCCTGGTGCAGCCCATCCGACCAGCGACGGCCTTCCATAATACGTCCCGTTTGCTCATCAACAATCTTTACCTTACCGTCCATAATTACATATTCGGTATCCCGTTCGAACAGGCAGTAGGCTTTCAGTAACTGATTGACGGTATTGATACGTTGTGTTTTGACGGCGTAGTCGCGGACAACAGCTTCTTTATGAAGAATTTTATCCTGCTCAGAAAAGTCACCGTCTTTATCGATCGCATTAAGATCTATTGACAGGTCAGGAAGGATAAAGAAGTTGGGGTCTTCACCAGATCCCGTTATGTAATCAATTCCCTTTTCAGTTAAGTCGATGCTGTTATGACGCTCATCAATCGTAAAATACAACGGAGCATCAGCTTCAGGCATTAGCTTCTGGTTTTCGGCCAGATAAATAGCTTCTGTTTTCTGAAGCAGAGCTTTATTGCCGGTTTCGCTTAGAAACTTGATGAGCGGCTTATGTTTAGGTAAGCCACGATGAGCCCGGAATAATGATAAACCTCCTTCTTTTTCATCGCCGGCCGCAATTTTTTTCTTGGCATCATTCAGGAGATCATACACTAATTTACGCTGTGCTTCTACCACCCGCGCAACACGAGGTTTCAGCTCAATATAATCCTGCTCATCGCCACGGGGCACAGGACCGCTAATAATCAATGGAGTACGGGCATCATCAATCAATACGGAGTCAACTTCGTCGACCATGGCGTAGTGATGTTTACGCTGAACCAATTCGCCTGTTTCGCGCGCCATATTATCCCGCAGATAATCGAAGCCAAATTCATTATTGGTTCCGTATGTAATATCGGCCAGGTAAGCTTGTTTACGCTGCTCTGTATTAGGTTGATGTTTGTCGATACAATCAACGCGCATGCCATGAAACTCAAACAGAGGAGCCATCCACTCGGAGTCGCGTTTAGCCAGGTAATCGTTAACCGTAACGATATGTACACCCCGTCCTGCCAGACCATTCAGGAAAGCAGGAAACGTAGCAACAAGGGTTTTACCCTCACCTGTAGCCATTTCCGCAATTTTGCCCTGGTGCAGAACCACGCCCCCAATAATCTGAACATCGTAATGGACCATGTCCCATTTAACAGCGGTTCCTGCGGCATCCCAGCGATTTGCCCAATGCGCCTGTTCGCCGTCAATTACTACGTTTCTTTTTCGAGACGCAACCTCACGGTCAAAATCTGTAGCGGTTACAGTTATTTGCTCATTCTCAGTAAAACGGCGAGCCGTTTCCTTCACAATGGCAAAGGCACGAGGAAGAATATCGAGAAGGATTCGCTCTAGCTCAGTATTCCGGTCGGCTTCGAGTTTATCAATCTGATTGAAGAACTGCTCTTTCTGATTGACATCTATATCAGGATGAGCGACCTGTTCGTTAAGCTCTGTAAGCTTACTGTCGATGCTCCCAAGTTCGTCGGCTATGTAGGCTTTAAGCTCAGCTGAAATTTGGCGTAATTCATCGTTTGACAGAGCTTTTAGTTGAGCAAATT
>NZ_JBMDWV010000379.1:0-4884 GCF_048594605.1 Spirosoma sp. | reverse complement strand
CGATAATCAGAATTACTAATACCAGACCGGCGAGATAGTCTTTTACAACCTCGTAAATCGACGTCAGTATACTATCAATCTTCGACCGGCGTGTGTTTTTAAGCACTTTATAAAAAAACGACCGGAAGAAATCACGATAGAGCAGAAAGAAAAAAGCAAAGAGTAAGATCAGAAATATATTCGTGATGATGCTGGTTGTTGTCAGAAGCGTAGTCGTTACGATAGTTCCCGCTTCGGACAACGCCTGCGTCAGGTATTTACGGATCTCGGCAACCTGCCTTTGTCGATCGATGTTCAAACGCTCATCTGCAAACGTCTGAATGCTGGCGATATACGCATTGCCACGTTTGATAAACTGTGGTATTACTTCAGAAAAATTACTGATCTGAATAGAGACAGCATAAAACAAGCCAATCAGGGCGGCTAATGTCACGATTAAACAGATCACAACGGCTAAAATGCGCGGTATGCGCCAATTCTCAAGCTGTTGCGCCATCGGAAAGAGCAGGACAGCAAAGAGAATGGCAAAAACCAATGGGATAAGCAATCCTTCCAGGACATACAGTCCGTAAATGATAATTACCAGTGAAATTAATACGCAAGTGATTTTAGCGTAAGAAGGAAACGAAACCTCTGGCGAACGGGTATCCATGATTTAGTGAGGTGCGGCAGCACTTATGAACTTGTTTTCAGCGTCCGACAGGTTAACCATGTAACCAACCAGTCAGTATTGGATTTGTTCAGACAATATCAGGCTTAATCGCGAATAAATCAGTGCCAGCGCTGTGCCAAAGTTGAAAGAAACTCATTGATAAGCTGTTAAGTTTTTGTTAAGTATGCATTTGGGATTGGTAACGTTGGGGATAAGACGCGTAAATTCGGGCGGTCAATGTCCCATGACCTACCATATATATTGCGGGACATTTTTTAACCCAACTTCGTATGAGTGCTGGTAAAGCTGCTCAATCCAAGCATCGAATTTTAGTCGTAGATGACGACACCGACATCGTTGAGATGCTCGAATACAACCTCACTAAAGAGGGATACGATGTTCAAACAGCAACTGATGGCCGTCGGGCAATCGAGGTAGCCAAGGTGTACTCGCCTGAATTAGTTCTGCTGGACATCATGATGCCGCACATGGATGGCATTGAAACAGGCCGCCAATTACGTGACGTAGCGGAATTACGGCAAACGTATATTATTTATCTGACAGCCAGATCGGAAGAGTATTCTGAAGTTGCCGCATTTGATGTCGGTGCCGACGATTACATCACAAAGCCTATCAAACCCCGGGCGTTGATGAGTCGTATCAATGCGCTGTTCCGGCGAGAAGCCCAGAAAGCTGATCCCGGTGAGCAGATTGTTATTGCCGACTTGCTCATCAACCGAAAAAATTATTCGGTTAGCCAAAACGATAAGTCTGTAATCCTGCCAAAAAAAGAATTTGAGTTATTGTTTTTCTTGGCTCAGCATCCAAACAAAGTGTGTAGTCGGGAAGAGCTTCTGCAGAAAATTTGGGGGGCTGATATCTACGTCCTCGAACGTACTGTAGACGTCCATATCCGCAAGCTTCGCGAAAAAATTGGGGATACGCATATCCGAACCCTGAAAGGTGTAGGATACATGTTTACCGATCAACCGGAATAAAAAGTTGTGGCGTTATACGGTTATCGGGTTATACAGTTTGCTCCGCTGAGTTAGCCTGCGGGACAAAACTGTATAACCCGGTAACTTTACCACGTCATAACTCTGCAACTCATGTCGCTGAGCCCTCGTTTTATTGCTCTTTTACTGGCTTGCCTGATTTCGGCATTGACGCTTACTTTTTTGGCGTTCGTAGAAGGTGTAACAAGTACCATGCTATTTGTGGCTGGCCTTTCTTCTTTCATCATTTCATTCTTTCTGGTTTATTACGCTATTGAACTTCTTGTCTTTCGGGAAGTAAACAAGATGTATAAAACCATCCACCAACTCAAAATTCGTGACTTCAGCATCTCCCGTAAAGCGATAATTCAGAATACGAATCCGTTTAAAAAGCTGAATGATGAGATTTTTGTGTACGTCGCTAAAAAACAAAAGGAAATCGACGAGCTGAAGCGTCTGGAGCAGTTTCGGCGTGAGTTTCTGGCCGACGTATCCCATGAATTAAAAACGCCCATTTTTGCGGCTCAGGGGTTTATTCATACACTTATCGACGGAGCCGTAGATGATGAACGGGTTCGCGACAAGTTCTTGTCCAAAGCCGCTAAAAGTCTTGATGGACTGGACGCTCTGGTGAAAGACTTAGTAACCTTATCCCAACTGGAGACAGGTGAGGTCAAAATGAGTTTTGAGCGTGTAGACCTTATTCAGATTACAGAAGAGGTTTTTGAGCAGTTGGAGAAGGTTGCGCAGGCTAAAGGGGCATCCTTCTCATTAAAGCTGCCCCCTGCCGATACCGTCTGGGTAAAGGCTGATCCACAACGTATCACGCAGGTAATGACCAATCTTGTCGAAAATGCGGTGAAATACGGCAACGAAAATGGCCGGGTGGTTGTGACTTTAGAAGAAGAGAAAAAACATATCCTAGTGTCGGTGCGCGACAACGGGCCCGGGATTCCGCCTGAGCACTTAAGTCGGATTTTTGAGCGCTTTTACCGGGTCGAGAAGAGCCGTTCCAAAGATCGGGGAGGTACCGGCCTGGGCCTGGCCATCGTAAAGCATATTCTGAACGCTCATAAAACGAAAATCACCGTAATGAGCAAAGTAGAAAAGGGTACTACGTTCCGATTTAAGCTGGAGCGGATGGACTAGACCGGTCCGCTATATTAAGCGTTTAAGTGCAAATTGAGCAATAACAATCTGACCGTTCCGGCGAACTAGCATCGAGATTTCTTTCCCTTCCCCTTTCTGGAGGAGTTTATAGACATCGCTAATAGTGAGGTCATGAGCCGACGTATTATTCACAAAAAGCACTTCGTCTCCTTCCAGCAAGCCCGCCATATCGGCCGGTGAGCCTTCAACAATTTTTTCGACGTAATACTTGTGAAAATCATTGCCTCTGGCCCGAAGTTCCAGGCCGCTCATGTCGTGCTCAAAGCTTTCTTTCATAAGCCGTTTAACAGGCTTCAGGACAATGTACTGATCAGGGTAATTGAACGTAACATTGAATCGACGTAGTAGCTCGCAGCCAACGTTGCCCTGACGCTCAGGCATGTTTACCAGCTTCATTCCATAAGCAATACTGTCTGGAAAAGAAGCCAGGATGTTATCCATCTCGTAACGTCCAAACCGAATTTTCTGAATTCGCCCCAACGATCCGTTGATCACGCCGTTCAAACCGCGCCCTAACTGAGCCCTGATGTTTTTTTCGGGAATAGGCATAGCTGCTGTACTACGTGACCGGTCGAGCAACAAAGCGTGACCTGCGCCCGTGTCGAGTACGACCCGCAACGGCATAACTTTTTCGCCGTCAAAAACCGATAAAGCGTCCGTATAAGCTTTGGTATCCTGAATTGTAATCGGATAACGGTCGCCCTTGCGCTTCCGGTAATGATATTTGTCAGGCCGGCTTATCATAATTTCACGGCGCTGAAAATCAACATTTACCACAAAATTGGCGAAGATTTCATAACCAAAAATGCCGTGAACAGGCGTACCAACATACTCCGATAGCTTAAGAATATCTTCGTCCAGAATAACCAGGTTATGGTGCGCTGCCCGCAAGCCGCCCAGACTTAACATATTGTTGATAGCAATAGAAGCCGTCAGCGTACCGCCTTCTCCGGCTCCATTGAGCTTGACTTTACGACTAAGTATCAGCGGTTTTTTACGAAAAGCCGCGGGGTCTGTAACAATCGTATTGCTAACTCCCGTATCCAGAATGAATTGTAACGTATCAGAATCGTTTACCTTAACCGGAACGATAATAAGATTCGAGTGAAGTTTGAAAGGAATACGTGTCCAGGTTCGGTTACCAGCGATAAAAAACCCATATCGGTCTTTATCGGGTGTACGCCGTTCGTCATCGCCCCGTGCCGCAGCCAGACAGATGCCTATTAGTCCGATTACTAATACCAGCGTTTTCATGAGTAGTAGTTGTTGTTCCTACAGTTGCAGCATTGAAATTACGTATTTTTTATCCGAATAACACAATAAACAAACAATAAGTTTTTTAATGGTTCGCCCCTGGTAATGGCCTAAATCGATTCCGACAAAATTTAGTACTACGCCGTTAACGGGTTCGGTTTAAATGTTCTAATTTCGCCCCGAAAAAGCGAATATTTCTGCTCTTTACTTTTTTACTACGTTCTGATTTTCACTCTATTATTATTCTGTTATGCGTAAAAAAATTGTTGCTGGCAACTGGAAAATGAACAAGACAGCCGAAGAAGCGAAGAGCTTACTCTCGGAGGTAATCAATATGGTTAAAGACGAAGTTACGGGTGAGGTTAACGTAGTGTTGTGTCCTCCTGCTTTGTACCTTAGTACGGCTCGTCAATACGTTACTCCCGGAAGCAAGATTTCTTTGGGCGCACAGAATTGCCACGAAAAAGAATCAGGAGCTTACACAGGCGAAATTTCGGCGCCAATGCTACAGTCTATTGGTGTTGAATACGTGATTCTGGGGCACAGCGAACGGCGTCAATATTTCGGTGAAACGAACGCGCAATTAGCCGAGAAAGTTAACAGTGCCCTTGCCAGCGGCCTTACGCCTATTTTCTGCTGCGGTGAATCACGCGATCTTCGGGAAAACGGTGATTACATCGGCTTCGTAAAGGATCAGCTTACCGACAGTTTGTTTCACCTTGCGGCTGAGTCATTTGCGAAAGTTGTTATTGCCTACGAACCGATCTGGGCGATTGGTCCAGGATTAACAGCCTCCTCAGCCCAGGCGCAGGA
>NZ_JBMDWV010000378.1:0-12883 GCF_048594605.1 Spirosoma sp. | reverse complement strand
CCACCACTGCCTGGGAATGCTGCGCAGGTTGCCGTAGGACACGTACCGGGGATAGCGCCCGCATTGGGGTAATACGTGGTCGTGCCGACTTGCAGGCTTTCGGTATTGGCCGGGAAGCCTGTGATGGTCAGATTGGTGATCGTACCCCCGTTAGCATCGTTGCCATCGAGTGCTGTAGGTGGTATCGTATAACTGCTACTGCCGCCAGGGTTGGGCTGGTTGGCTAGTGTGCTGGTCACAATAGTTGGCGGCTGCTGAATCCCGAAATTGACACCTGATACCGATGCCGTGCTAATCGTTATTGGCGCCGAAACGGATGGGGTAGCATTATCAGGTGTTCCTGAGGCTACTACATCGCCAGTGCTTACCCATCCCGGTGGTAGCGTAACGGCAGGTGCGGGCTGTGTTGGTGTTCCCGCAATAGTGCTCAACTGAACTCTGTACGTTCCGGCCGATACGTCTGTAAAGCTGTACGTTCCAGTTGTTTGATCGACAGGCACTGTGGCTATTACAACACCCGCACCATTCAGCAAATTGGCGCGCAGGCCAGCCAGATTAGGACTTGTGCCATTCACCAGGTTGTCGGTAAGGCCATTGACATCATTGACAACACTGCCACAAACAGATGCTTTGATCACATCGACCTTACTACTGGAACAACCGGCGCTACCAACATACTGAGCATAAACCGTGTAGGTTCCAGGCGCAAGATTGGAAAATACAGGGCTGGTTTGCCAGGTTGTGCCATTGATACTGTACTCGTACGTTCCAGCCAATACAGGGGTTAAGACTGTAATCCTGCCGTTTGCCGAATTACAGTCTGAGCTAACAATTGTTGTAACAGGCTCAGCAGGCAACTCCAGTTTAAATTGTATATCATCTAAAGCCAGGTCATTGCCAGACCCACCCACACCATTATTCCTGATCACGAGGTCAAAACTGGTTGAGGTTGCTGTAAATGAATTGATACCGAACTGCTGCCACGTAGCACCGGAAATATCACCCGTACTCACAGACTGTAGTACGTTGTAGGTAACGGGATCAATCACTTCAAACGTAACATTTGGCTTAATCCCTGCTGCGGGGCTGATATTGGCGATCCATGCTTTAAAGGAATAATTTCCGCCGGGAATTACACCAGAAAAACGACGTCTGAAAAAGGCATCTTTCTCATTATTCGCATCAATCACCATGGCTCTGCCGTCTACATCGCTTGGCGTATGATCCGGGAAATCGGATGCACCAGCAAACAGATTAGAGTTTACATTGGAAACAATGTACTGATTGGAGAAGCTCTGTCCACTGCTCAGATAATGGTAGGCGGTTTGACCAGCAAGTGCCGGGCCATATCCGGTGCCCGTACCAAACGTTTCCAGATAGGATGAATTACAGTTTGTAGACATGGCAAATGGAGTCACCCTAATGTTTTCAAACACCACGCCAACCATTTCCTTGTCCGCAACAACCACCGTAGCCCTATTATTTACTACGTCTACCGTAGAGTTTGTAGAGGGGTCGAATACCTGAATATTCGTAACGTCCCAATCAGTAGGTACCAGTTCCGAAATAGTATATGTGCCCGGTGTAACGGCCTGGATAATACTATTACCCGATGAACCCACCCGTACCCGTTCGTCATTGAGGTACACCACGTTCGTTCCGTCGGTAACTCGTATGTAGATGTTTTTGCTGTGGTCCTGTACACCCGGTTCGGCGGTGGTTCCATATACGATATCACCATCACCACCGGTGTGTCTGGAGGCATATTTACGGCTCGTTACTTCTGCCGCAAGCCAGGTTGTGCCGCTTCCACCGTATTTGTAGGTAAAATCGCTTGTGCTATAAAATATTGAGCCGTTTGCCGTCACGGCGATATCCCGGAAGGCAGACCCAGTAGTCGGTTTACCTAAAGAAACCACGCTATTGGTTGCCGCTACCCATCTCGATACATTACCGTCGTTACGAACGAATATTGCATCCCCGGTTGAGGGGTCGCCATCCACCCTGATTACCGCATTGCTTCCAGCAGCAACAATTAATGTAGCTCCAGCACCAGGGTAGGGTCCGGCTGCAGCCCTTCTGTATAGATTGCCCGCATTAACCCCAAACACAAACCCATCCTGAGCGGAACCTACATCCGTCCAGCCAGCAGAGGCTGACAAGTTGTTGTGATTTGTACCGTCCCAATAATAGAAATTGCCGCCATCAGTAATCCAGAACATGGTACCACCAGCACCACCGTCCACAAAGGTGTAGTTTGCGCCTGCTCCCAGTTGCGTCCAGGTTGACGATCCCGGCAGCCTGTAAAACATCAGTTTATGACCTGGACCAGTACCTTCATTGTCGCCAGTAGCCCAAAGGGTACCGTCTTTCGACACGCCGAGATCGTACAATGCATTCTGCAGAGGAAGATCATTCAGATTAAAATTGGCAATGGTGGTAGGTCCTCCAGTGACGCTAAATGGGAAGTTCGTACTGATCTCTTCGCTCAACGCTTTCTTCTGGATATAGATATAGCCTTTGGGTTGATAAAGTCCGAAATTAGCATTGGTGATACCCGAAATGGTTGGAGTCACCGTGAGCACACCATTGGGGGTACCGTCGTTACCTGTATTGTCGCAGCAGTCTTCCCCTACTATAGCCCAGCCACCCGATCCGGCACCTGCAAACGGGGAGGTAGGATTGGCCGTAGCATTGGTCCCCAGTACTACGGTATATGTAACACCAACAACGGCAGCGTTGGCAAAAGTATAGGTGCCCCCCGTTACCGGTACTGTCGTTATCAATGTGGAGCCTTCATACAGACTTGCGTACAAGGTGGGCGCACCGGCAACGGTGTTGATGCTAGCACCGTTAATATTGGCAGGGCCATTTACATCATTATAAACTGTGCCAGAAACAGACGCTTGCGCCAGCATGCCAAATTCAGACGTATTGCCATCCGCATCAATCGCTATAGCCGTAATTTTATCCCCTGCGGCAAAGGTGGCACCCGCTTCTAAGGTAAAAGTTGTACTGAAGGTATTGTTTATTCCGGTTATAGCCCCCAGATACTGAACGCCTTCTCCATGAGCACCGACTCTGGTACAGGTAGCCGTTGACAAAGCACCATTCTGGTTTCCATCATCGGCTACTTTGTAAAACTGGATTCTTTTCGCCGTACTTACTGGCGTGGCCCCTGCTGTCAGTTCATTTCCATTACAAGCGTTCACATATCCGGTTACCGTCATGGTGGTACCCGAAAGCGAATAGCTGGTGACTACCGGATAATCCAGCAACAGGTTAGGCGCGTCCGTAGTCGTAGCACCGTCGTTGGGGGTTACCCCTACCGTAGTGGCATCGTTCATTAAATCTATTGGCAATGCAGCATTGTTGTAAAATACGTTTCGTGAGAAACGATTGTTGATGGCCGTGCCGGTAGCACCCGCTTGCTTTGCAAAGGATATCCCCGATTTGAATACGGCATTTGCGTTACCGCCATTATTGGCAATAATATTGGCTTCAGCGGCATCGTTTGTTCCATCGTCGTTAGAGCCAATTCGGTTGTTGTTGACTCCGGTAGTTTGCGAAAAGTAGACCCCCGCATGCCCGTTGCCCAGCGCGGTGGTGCCATTGGCGCCTACGCCGATGTAGTTGCCGACGACAATGTTGCCTTCATTGGGCACCGTTCCTGATGAAAAGTAGAGCCCTGCTCCATTGCTATTGCCGGCTATAATGTTGCGTTCCAGTACATCATCATCGCCATCGCTATCGGTGCCTACCCGGCAGTTTAAGGCACTTGTTAGTCCTATACCAGCACCCGATATAATTGTAGCGGTACTGCCGACCTGGCCATTGGGCAGCGCCACATTCCCGGTTGCATCTACGCCCACATAGTTACCTGCTATAATGACATTGCGCACGCGGGCATTCGGGTCGGTGATCGGGGATGCTACCACGATGCCTCTGCCCCAGTTGCCGGACACCACATTCCGCACATTGGCGGCAACAGCAGCGCTGTGCTTGGCATCATTAAACCCAATCGAAATGTTTTCTGAAATGGCAGCACCAAGATCATTATTCGCTTTGAACACATAGATAGCGGGCCAGGTTGAGGTTGTAGAGCCGAAAGTGCCCACAGGCCTGCTCAGCGTACCCGTAGCATCCGTACCAATATAGTTGCCCCCCACATCGATGTTGTTGCAGCCCTGCAGATAAATCCCATATTGGCGGCAGTTGGCAATCACGTTACGCTCCAATGCGTCCGAAACGCCGTCCCCATTACTGCCGATCACAACATTATTCCCGTTAAGTTCGACAATGAACACGCCCACACCGCCATCTCCACTTGCTGAGCCAATAGGCCCGCCAATTTGGGCAGTAGATGTTCCATCAGGCCGTAAACCGATGTAGTTGCCCGCAATTTTGATGTTTGTCGCGGTAATGCGCCCGACAGTACCTCCGTCGCTTGTCGAAAACTCAATACCATCTCCTCCTGATGTGTGAGTTGAATGACCAATTACATTCCCTTCGTTAGCATCGTTGACATTGTCACCATTTGTGCCAATCGTAATATTGGATAAAGTGTAAGGTTGAATCGATGAAGCCACCGTATTCATTTCTATAAGATTACCCTTGATTTCACTCCCTGTAGGCGGCAAACTGCCGTCGGCCAGCAATCCAATATAGTTGCCCCAGATGTGAATATTGGCGCAGCCCATATTGATCTTCACACCGGCGGTTCCCACCCCCGAATTGTAGATAGCAACACCACTGAGCACAGACCCGTCTGAGCCAGTTGCAAAATGGATGATGCCGTCAACGCCACCGCCATTATTGCCATTGATTTGTATGCGTATGGAGCGACTTCCGTTGGTCCCCTGTGTTGCACCCGTTTGGACTGTATAGCCATCAATATGCACGGGGCTTGTGATTGTTGGCAATGCCGTTAGGGTGGTGATGGTATGGGGTCCAGCACCGGGAATGTTAAATTGGATGATATCTGCTGCGGGAGTGCTGTTGGCAGTCACGATCGCTAGCCGTAGCGAGCCCGTACCTGCATCGTTGGTGTTGGTGACCACATAGGTGGCTGCGTATGCAGTAGTTGCTATACAGAATAGCATAATACTACAACTTATAGCTAAACCAGCTTTTGCAAAAACCCTGTTTGGGGAGAATCCCTGCAATGACCATTGCAGAAACCGGGTTATCCATTGAGAAGGATAACCCAGCAGTGGCGGAGGTAACTCCTGAGTAAAATTTGGCTTCATAGTGTACTCTTCTAACTGGTTTGGTGAAATGGATGAGGAAATGTTTGGGAAATAGTCTGCCAGGTAGATGCGTAGCGTATACGGCTAACGGTGTATCAGCAGATTATCGACGATACGGTATCGTCAGTAAAGAGATTATGAAGTTGATCGCAGATGAGCCTGAGCAAACTTATCTCGGAATAAAAATCTTGCCAGTTGTAGCTGCAAAACCAGACTTTTCGGACGTAGTGTCTGCTTCATTAAGAAATGGATGGTTAAGGATAAGAAACTCCCATGCGCCAGGAGTTACGTTACCATTGGTTTAGCTGTTTTAGTGATACCGTCAACTAAGTTTAACCATATGCTGAAGTCGTTAAACTGTAAGGTTTATATACAATTATTTGTGTTAATGATTACTTGTGTGAAATTATTATTATATTTTTTAAATATGAAAATAATTTCATTAAATCATCAAAATAATTAACTAAAGTTTGTTTGTTTGATTGTTGATTGATCAATCTGTTTACGACAGATTGATTATTTGGCTTATTGGAAGGGGTTTGTATTCTTTGGTTCGGTTAACAGGGGGTAAGCATTTATATTTGTTACTGCAAATATAAATATATTTACATATTATATCTATCCTATTTACGTAATAATGTCTATTATCTATCCAATGGTATCTTTTTGGTATGTATACTTTGGGCGTGGATTTGTTACTTTGATGCAACTTTACCCAGCGTTGGATCTAAAAGACGATACCTACGATTCGTGCGAAACAATCTGACGAATCGGACAGAAATTACCTGTGAACCAGAATCTGATACTCAATTTTGGGATGGGGACTGGATATAGGGGACGTTCTAATCGCACTGAACTTGTGTCCAGTGTGTACAATGGAGAGGTCAATACGTACCCGTTATTTAACAGCAGTAAACGTCATTTTCGGCTGCTGCATAGCGTTCTCGATCAGTTTGATCTCCAGTTTAAGAATAGCTTCTTCCGACGTAGCGTCAATTTTATCCGGGTCGTCGGTAGGTTTATGGTAGTCAGGGTGCCCGCCGGTATGAAAGAACAGAACCGGAATTTGTTTGGCATAGAATGCCGCGTTATCAGAGCCGCCGTTGCCTGCCCGATCCGTAAAAAACTTTATTGAGCTTTCAACGCCTTTGAACACAATTGGCCACGTATCGCTGGTACCGTATCCGCCAATACCAACACCTCGCTGCGGATCATAGCGGCCAATCATGTCCATACAAACCATGAAATTCAGTTTGTCAAGCGGTATTGTTGGATTGTTCAGAAAATAACGGGAGCCCAACAAGCCAAGTTCTTCGGCCCCGAAAGCCATAAACAGAATATTGTAGGGCTCTGTTACGTCATTCTTCGCGAAATACTGAGCCATTTCCAGTAGCCCTGCTACGCCCGATGCGTTATCATCCGCTCCGTTGTGAATTTTACCTTGTGGTATTGAATCCAGTGAACTGCCCTGCCGACCCAGTCCTAAATGATCGTAATGCGCGCCAATGACAATCGTATAGGGTGCTCCGTTATCCAAAAAGCCGATTACGTTCCTGGCCTCCCGCAAACTATCAGGCACAACGATACGTCTGACTTTTGCCGTAAACGATTGATAATAGCCATTGGTCCCCAGAGGCTTCAATCCATATTTTTTAAAATACTTTTCGACGTAGCGGGCGGCTTTCGTATTTTCCGGGCTGCCTGTACCGCGCCCCTGCATTTTGTCGGAAGCCAAGTAGCGGATGTGTTTGATAATTCGTTTGGCCGATGGATCCTGGCCGAAAAGAGGAAGCGTGTGTATAAATAAAAGAAAGAAGACGTAACGTTTCATGAATGCGACTGTTCGAGCAGGGTATATCAGGATAATCGTTTAGCGGATTGGCAAAATGGATTCACCGGTCTTTATCCTGTAAATAATTTCCTTGGCGTACAGATGCTCATATTTTTCCGTTTTTCCAGACTGCTCCAGGATCAGGGTGTATTTGCGATTATCGCCCGGCGACGTGGAAGGCTTAATCTGGTAGTTAACCTCTTCGCCAGATAAAGAGAACACACCGCTGATAGCTTCACCATCGTTTGCGTAACCGATGATACGTCCGTAACCATTGAAAATCGGCTGGCCAGCTTCAAATGTGCTGTTCAGAAAGTCAAAAATATCGTCCATGCGTCGAAGGTAGCCAATTCAACGAGTACAATTTACATTACCCAATCACAACGCATCCGTAAGCCGGGATTGTTACGTGGTCATTCGCGAATGAACTGCCATCTGCTGACGTAAAAACAATGCCATGACACCAGTACTCGTTTGGCGAAAGTACTACGTCGATGAGCTTACCTGTCAGGTTATGAATTACCAGAATACGTTGGCCGGTTTGGGTACTACGTATAAATGATACCGTTCCTTTCTGTCGAATACCTGCTGGCTGAAGTCGGCTCAGGTTATCATTCAGAACCGGATGGCTGTTGCGGTAATGAATCAATCGTTTGTAATGACTGAATAACGAACTCGGATCAGTTTGTTGTTCGGCCGCTGGCCGAACAGTCTTGCTCGTACTATACTTGCCTCTTCGCCAGTACGTACGTTGCCTGTCGCGGTCCCGAACGTCCCACAGAAACGGTTCGCGCAGGTTTTCGTCGGGTTTTAGCCCCAGCATCCCAATTTCCTCACCGTAGTAGAGATAAGGTAGGCCGGGGAGCGTCAGTAAAATATTGGCAGCGACTTTCAGGTGGTCAAGATTGCCTTTCAGCAAACTGCCAATACGATTCTGATCGTGGTTCGATAAAATCAGGGCATCAATAAACTGCGGATTGACATTACCAAAAGCTCCATGAACATAGGTCAGAAACTCGACCAGGTCTTCCGTGTCTTCTTCCCGGCGGACAATCTCTTCGATCATGAGCCGTAAATCGAAATTAAAATTGGCTTTTAGTCCCCGGAAATAAGGGGCAATGTGTTCGGGCCGCGTCCAGACCTCGCCAACGGTATAGGCACCGGGTTTTGCTTCTTCAACCACTTTTCCAAACTGCTGCCAGAATTCGTGATTTTTTGGTTCCTCAGACTCCCGGTACAAATGACGGGCTGCATCCAGCCGGAATCCGTCGACACCGATGTCGTTTAGCCAATACCGAACGATCTTGAAGACCTCCTCGCGCACAGGTGGATAATCAAAGTTCAGATCGGGCATACCGCTCCAGAACATGCCGTAGTATTTCTCCGGCGATCCACTGTTGCGGTACGTAGCGCTACGCGGAGAATGCCAGGGGCTTCGTTCGCCCGAATCGGCCGTAATGTCGCGGGTAGCCAGTTTTCGCGCCCGGATTTCGTCGGGATGCAGCCACTTGTAAAAGTTCCGGTACGGGTTGTCAGGGCCTTGGGCGGCCTCCTGAAACCACGGATGCCTGATACTGGTATGATGTATGACCAAGTCAATGATAACAGCGATACCGCGCTGGTGGGCTTCCTGAATAAGTCGTCGGAAATCGTCCAGTGTGCCGTACTCCGGGTCGATGCCGTAGTAATCCGTTACGTCGTATTTATGATACGTTGGCGATGGACTGATGGGCATAAGCCAGATAGCAGATACGCCCAGTTCTTTTAAATAATCGAGGTTGTTGGTAACACCGTTGAGGTCGCCGATGCCGTCGCCGTTAGAATCAGCAAAGGAGCGTACAAATATTTCGTAATGAACGCCCGTATGGCCAGTAGATAACGTATTGATCGAAGTTGTATTCGATTGAGTAAGAGGTATTTTAGTCACAACAAAAGCGTATTGACGTAATGATTGACCGATATTTTAAAGTGACAGACTAAACGGTTTGAGAGCCTGATACACCCGATGAGTGGGTAAGCCCATCACGGTATAAAACGATCCGTCGAGTCGTTCGATGCCTACCAGTCCAATAAAATCCTGAGCGCCGTACGAACCAGCTTTATCGAAGGGTTTACACTCTTGGATATAGTACGTTATCTCATCGTCGGTCAACGTAGCGAACTGTACGGTTGTCTCATCGGTAAAGGACTGAAAATGAGGCTTCCCGTTTTGGTCAGGAGAAAGTATACAGACCCCCGTTCGAACGCGGTGCGTGTGTCCGGACAGCATACGTAGCATGCGTCGCGCGTCGGCTTCGTCCTGTGGTTTGTTCAGAATCTGTTCATTCAGAATCACGACGGTATCGGCACAAAGGACAATGCGATCGCCCAAATCCATTTGAAATTGCTCTGCTTTCTGACGGGCCAGGTATTCCGCTACCTTGTCGGCAGGCATGGTTTCGGGAAAAGTTTCGTCGGTGGGCCGGGTTTCGATCGTAAAGGAAAAGCCAGCGTCGGTCATCAGTTGTTTTCGACGGGGCGACCCTGATGCCAGCACTAATGGATAACGTAAAGAAAGCACGTGAACGAGTGATGAGTGAGTAATAATGAACGCAGAAGTAGTGGATAGCTGACACAAATTTCGTGTTATATTCGTAATTCACCATTCAATTTCAGAACGTTGATTATTCGAAACGCTACAATTTCTGACGTAGAACAATTAATGCAGCTGGCGGCAATAACTATGCGCCAGGCTTTCGGACCACCCCACAACCCTGCCGAACTCGTTGAGGAATACATTCAATCCTCTATAACGAAGCCTATTCTGGAAGCCGAACTGGCCGACCCAAAATCGACGTTTTTTTTGGTTAGTTCATCCGAAGGAACGCCGATTGGCTACGCTAAACTGCGCCGACACGCTGCTCCCCGACAGATGCCCGGCCCATACCGACGAGCTGGCGATGCCATCGAAATTCAGCGTATTTATTTGTTGCAGAATCAGGTAGGTCAGGGGCAGGGTCGTGCCTTGATGGAGCATTGCCTGAACTGGGCGCGCCAGCAAGGCTACAAAGCCGTATGGCTTGGTGTTTGGGAACGTAATGAACGAGCGCTGGCTTTCTATAAGAAAATGGGCTTTGAACGATTTGGCTTCCATTATTTCCAGTTTGGCTCCGAGCGGCAACGGGATTTCTGGCTTCAAAAACAATTAATTCCCTAACCCGTTGATGCTGAAAGTTATTCATTAAACTTTTTATATCGAATAGCCTCTAAGCAGCGTTGTTAGTTACTCATGAATCGACCGAATCTGAACGCGTATGTATCCGTGTTGCGCCAATTGCTGGTGTGCCTGATGCTTTGTATTGGATGCGGTACGGCTGCGATTGCTCAGGAGGAACCAATTAAGCCGAAAGAAATCAATAAAGCGCCTGATACACTAAATAAGCTAGCGCCTTATCTACTTCGAATAAACGCCCCCGGAGCCGTGGAGCGGGGGGCAACGGATTCACTGGCGACGCCACTTTCTACCGCAGTAGCCGATAGTACGTTAATGCAGCGCGATAGTGTTTTCTACACAAAATTGAAAGCTAGTATGTATAAGCGTCGATTAACGCGTCAGATTTATGATGCTGTTTTTCGGGACGTTTACAATAGCCGCATCAAGACTGGTGAAGTTAATCAGATTGAGGTGAATCCGTTCAACGCCTTTGAAGGACGTATCATTGGCGCTATTTACATCCGTCGACTTTCTGTGTTTGGGCAAACCGTGTACGATACGTTGCGCAAGCCCGCCAACTGGCTGGAGCGAACCGGAAACAGCCTGCATACAAATACGCGCGAACATGTTATTCTGCGCTCGTATCTGCTTTTTCGGCAGGGCGATGCGGTAAATCCGACCGTTCTGCGCGATAATGAACGTCTGCTACGTAGTACGTCGATTTTTCACGATGCCCGAATTCTGGTCGTACCCCGTCGGGGGAGCCGACAGTTTGTTGATGTTTATGTTATTACGCAGGATGTCTGGTCGTTACTGCCCAATGGTGGCTTAGGCGGCTTTAATAATTTCAGCATCGGATTTGACCAGCTCAACTTTCGGGGATTGGGCCATCAGCTGTTTGCACAGTTTGCGCTGAACGGCAACGATCCGCGTCAGAAAATAGAATATCAGGCTCGCTATAGAGTTCCGTTTATCGGAAAAACCTTCCTGACGGCTGAAGTCGATTTATTGTACTTACGGGATCTGAAGCAGGTAGCCTTCAAGCTGTACCGGCCTTTTCTGACTCCGGATATGAAGTATGCAGGAGCAATTGAAATCAATCATTCTCAGATCAACAATCGCATTATCAATCGGGATGATAGTGTGTTGTTCGTGCCCTTGACATACAATTATTCTGATATTTGGATAGGTCGGTCGTTCCGGCTCTTTTTTCGGCAGGGCAATTCCGATGAGAAAGGTCGCTCGCGGCTTATTATTGCGTTACGTAATACAAATTATGAGTATCTCAGCCGCCCTGACGTAACGGCCGATACGAACCAGATTTATCAGGATAGCCGTACTACGTTATTCAGTGTTGGTTATTCCCGGCGTAAATACGTTCGCGACGTATTGGTATATGGCTACGGCCGAACGGAAGACGTACCGGTTGGGCAATCAATTGTAGGGATTGTGGGGTTTGATAATGCGGAACTCGGGCAACGATTATATACAGGATTAAATTTCTCGCAGGGCAAGTACGTCCGACGGATGGGCTATCTCTATGGACTTATCAGTCTGGGTGGTTATAGTCGTCAGGGAGGGATAGAACAGGGCGTATTCTCGTTTGAATCCAATTATTTCAGTCCACTGCTGAAAAGCAAGTGGGGCAATGTACGCCATTTCTTTAATACCCGATATACCACCGGAATCGACCGCTTCAATAATGAATATATATCGTTAGGAGGCAGTAACAGTGGCATCAATACAGACGGTATTGGCATCAATACGGATGTGCTACGTGGCACCAGACGATGGTTTATTAATTATGAAAATATCCTGTTCTCCCGATTGAATCTGGTGGGTTTTCGGGTAGCTTTTATTACGTTCGTTAATCTGGGATTAGTTAGTTTTCCCGACCGGGCGTTATTACAAGGTCCTCTCTATCAGGGATATGGAATAGGATTTCGACTGCGGAATGAAAATCTTACGTTCAACAGTTTTCAAATCCGGTTGTCTTATTACCCGAATATTCCGGGCAACACCATACCCTTCCGGCAGTCTTTTGAAGGGATTCCAACCTTACAGTTTCGTGATTTTGACGTATCAGCCCCGCAAATTATTCCGTATCGGTAACGGACTCGGTAATTGCTAAAAAAATACTGTAAAATCTTTCATATAATGTTGGTACATTAAATACATTTACACTATCTTTGCTGCATGTCCATCGAAAACGACATTAAGCAAACAACTCCGTTCAGAACCCCATATCATCGGGTAATGGTTAATCTGATCTATACCAGCAACTGGATTTCAGATAGCCAGATGCGTGTGCTGAAGCCATTCAAACTCACGTTGCAGCAGTACAATGTGCTACGTATTCTGCGAGGTCAATATCCCAATCCAATCAAGGTGGCCGACATTACCGAGCGGATGCTCGATAAAATGTCAAACGCATCACGATTGGTGGATAAACTAGTGGCTAAGCAATTGGTACAGCGTACGGAATGCCCAAGCGACCGACGCGCCGTTGATGTAATTATCACGGAAAAGGGCCTTAACCTGCTGACCAAGCTGGATGTTTATCTGACGGAATGGTCTGATTCACAACGCCAGAAATTGTCGGAGGAGGAT
>NZ_JBMDWV010000377.1:0-6756 GCF_048594605.1 Spirosoma sp. | reverse complement strand
ATCCAGAATATTCCATACTTCTTCATTACGAAACGCTTCCTGATGAATCAACGGTGCCAGAGAGTGATACGTTAATTCACCCGTTTTACCGGGAAGCCAATAGCCAAACTCGCCAAGTGCACCCGTATAGATTCTACCTCCCTTATCAATAGCAACTGAACGGACTTTCTGCTTGCGGGGAAGTTCATACGTTTTCCAGGCGCTGCCGTCAAATTCTAGTAAACCTTTGGAATTAGCAAAATACATGAACTGATTTACCGGGTGCTGTGCTACGCTCCAATTCTGGTTATAAGCGCCATAGGCCTGCCGATCGTAAGTGACTATTTCAGGCTGGCAAAAACGATAGGAAGACTGCGCTACAATGGATGATCCGTACCCTAAAAAAAGCATTGCAATTAATAACCACCATGCATTCAAATGCTTTACTCGTTTACAGCCACTTTTTATCATAATAATCAACTCCTCAAACCTGCCTGATGTAGCGAAAACATCATAAGTGCGCCAAAAATAGCGATATGATGTAGTAATGATGTAGTCTCATTTTAGGCGGAAAGATACCATATCCCTACTTTTGTGCAAAAAAATATTAGAAAGTTAGTGCAAAAACCAGTTGATGTAGTTATGAGTATGGATCGATTCCCTAACTCATACTCAACAGAAAATCTAAGCTGTTTTATTATGACAAACACTTCTCTACGTAGGAAATCAGGAAAGCTTGCTCTATTCTTTATAGGGATTATGCTACTCCTGGCCATCAATCCTATTGGCGCTTTTGCGGCTCCAATACGTATTACGGGTAAGGTTACCGATGGACCATCGGGAGTTGGATTGCCGGGCGCAACGGTCCAGGTCAAAGGCACGGCAACAGGTACGGTAACTGACGCATCAGGCGTGTATTCGGTTCAGGCCGATGAAAATGCAACGCTGGTTTTTTCGAGTATTGGTTTTCAGTCACAGGAAGTAGCGGTAGGCGGCCGCACCACGATCGATGTAGTCTTGCAGGAAGATGCCCGAGCACTGAATGAAGTTGTTGTCGTTGGGTACGGTACGCAGCGAAAAATCGACGTAACAGGGGCCATTGCTCAAGTAAAAGGCGATGAATTGATCAAGCAGCCTGTTCTGTCGGCTACGCAGGCGCTGCAAAGCAAAGTAGCAGGTGTACAGATCATTAACTCGGGCGCACCCGGGCAGGCACCTGTTGTCAGGATTCGGGGAACAGGTACGCTGCTTGGTGGAGCCGATCCGCTCTACGTAGTGGATGGGATTATCACTGAAGACATCCGAAATATTAATACGTCCGATATTACGTCGGTCGATATTCTGAAAGATGCCTCAGCAACGGCTATTTATGGGGTTCGGGCCGCCAACGGCGTTGTACTGATCACAACCAAACGCGGAAAATCGGGGGCTCCACAAGTCAGCTATGATGGCTACGTGGGCATTCGGACTCCGACGAACCGGGTACAAATGGCCGATGCTCAATTGTTTACTCAGTACAACAACGAAGCGGTACGTTACGACAGCCAAACTGACCCGTTGCCGTTCGATCCAAGTGCCGCTAGCGCCAACACCGACTGGTTCAAGGCTATCACCCGGACGGGTTTCCAGCACAATCACTCGCTGTCCGTTAGTGGAGGTACTGACAAAACAACCTACCTTTTCAGCGCAGGCTATTTCAGCGAAAAAGGGATTCTGCGTGATAACGACTATGATCGACTTGTGCTACGTCTGAACAACGACTATACACTCTCGAAGAATCTGAAAATAGGGCATAATTTGAGTTTATCGAACAGCAATTCGGTATTGGCCGATGCCGGTAGCGTATTGCTGGAAGCAACCGATAATATCAGTACTACGTCGCCGGTTCGGGGCAGTGGCAATGTGTATTCAGCCTTCACGAATGCTTACCGGCAGGCGCCCATTGTACCGGTTCGAAATCCGGACGGTTCTTATGGTTTCACCCCCCGTAATAACGTAGCCAATCCGATTGCGCAGATTGATTACACGAACTTCCAGGCGAAAGGGTTGCGCTTGCAGGGTTCGTTCTACGGAAACCTGACCATTGCCAAACACATTGCCGTTATTTCCAACTTCGGTGTGGAGTCAAACAATCTACGTTCGTATAACTATTTGCCCGTCTATCGCGTATCGTCGAACCAGCAGAATGCAACCAGCAAGCTCACGGTTGGCCGCTCGAATAACTCGCGCTGGCTCTGGACCAATACGGCTGAGTACAGCAATACGTTCGCGCAAAAACATAACGTAAAAGTGCTGGGGGGCTACGTAGCCGAACGGTTTCAGGGTGATGTTCTACGTAGCGAACGGCAGGACGTACCGCCCCAGTCGAATTATTTCTACCTGAACACTGGGAACGCGTCATCAGCTACCAATGAACAAACCGGTACGCTCGAAACCCGACAGTCGTATATTGGTCGGATCAACTACAACTACAGCGACCGCTATTTACTGACCGCTACGGCTCGTTATGATGGGTCAAGTAAGTTTCCTGTTGCTAATCGCTGGGGCTTTTTCCCATCCATTGGCGCAGGCTGGGTAATTAGTGAAGAGCCGTTTATGCTGGGCAAAACGCCTTTTGATTTGCTGAAAGCTCGTGTAAGCTGGGGACGTACCGGGAACGACCGTATCACGCCCAGTGCATTCTTCTATACCATCGAAAGTACCGGTCTTGATTATGCATTTGGGCCGAACCAAACGACACAGTTGGGCCGCACCATTGTTAACCTGATCGACCCGAATCTGCGCTGGGAGATAACAACAGGCACCGATATTGGTCTTGAATTTGCGCTGGCCAAGAATCGTCTGTCGGGGGAAATTGCGTACTACCAGAAACGTACCCGCGATGCGCTTTTCCTGAAACCCATCGACGCCATTTTCGGCGATAAAGATGGTTCCTACCTAACCAACGCGGCTACGGTATTAAATAAAGGCGTTGAATTTGGTCTTAACTGGCGGAATACGGTTAACAATAATTTTCAGTATAACGTCGGCTTTAACGTAACGGCCAATCAAAACCGGCTCGAAGACGTACAGGGCGGTCTCCCGATCAATGAAGGCGGCATTGGCAATGGTCAGTTTACGACCCGTACCGCCATCGGGCAGCCGGTAGGTAGCTTCTGGGTATGGCAAACGGATGGTATTTTCCAGAATCAAGGTGAGATCGATGCAACAGCGGCTAAGATTGAAGGTACAAAACCCGGCGATTTCCGCTACGTTGATCAGAACAAAGACGGTGTAATTGACGACAATGACCGGGTTTTCGTAGGTTCATACCAGCCAAAACTATTCTTTGGTATCAATGGCGGCTTTACGTATGGCAACTTCGATTTCTCGACCGACTGGTATGCCAATTTTGGGAACAAGGTGTATAACGGTAAAAAAGCGCAGCGCTTTGGTAACGAGAACATTGAAGCGAGCCGCGCCGACCGCTGGACGCCCACGAATCCGAGCAATACGGAACCCCGCGCCAGCAATGCCGTACCCATCTCATCGACGTACTACGTTGAATCGGGTTCGTTTTTCCGAATCAACAACGTATCCCTGGGGTACAAACTTCCTCAGTCGTTCGTCTCGAAAGTTAAGTTAAGCCGCGCCCGGGTGTACGTAACGGCACAAAATCCGCTGACGATCAAGAAGTTTTCTGGATACACGCCCGAACTTCCTGGCGGCCCGCTTAACTCAGGTATCGAATTGAGTGGTTACCCCGTTACGTCGGCCTACTTAGTCGGCCTAAATCTTGGATTTTAATTAGCCAACAAATACGATGAATATACTTCAAAAATCCGTTACGCTGGCTCTTATGGGCGGCCTGACACTGGCAACATCCTGTTCAAAAACATTTCTGGATGTACCTCCTCAGGGGCAACAAACCCCAACCGACTTTTTTTCGAGCAATCCGGATGCTGCCACAACTTTAGTGAATGCAGTGTATGCTAAAATGCTCGACTGGAATTTTTACTCATTCTCATGGAATGGCGTTTCGAGTATTACTTCAGACGATGCGGATAAAGGTTCTTCGCCTGGCGACACCGGAACAGATAAAGACCAGCTGGATAATTTAACCTTTACTCCGTCGAGTTTATCGTTCAACGAAGTATGGGTTGGTCAGTACGAGGGCGTTGCCCGCGCCAACCAGGCGCTGAGCAATCTACCCAGCCTAACCATCAACGATACGCTCAAAAACCGGCTTATTGGCGAAGCAAGTTTCCTGCGGGCTTTCTTCTACTTTAATCTTGTACGTTCATTTGGCGGTGTGCCGCTGGTTACGAAAGTTGCCGACCCAACCAACCAGAATGATATTCAGCAGGGCCGGGTTCGGGCTACAAGTGCCCAGATTTACACACAGATCGAGACGGACCTCCAGACGGCGATTACCAATCTTCCCGAAAAATCGCAGTACGGCAGCGCTGAACTAGGTCGGGCAACGAAAGGAGCGGCAAAAGCCATGATGGCCAAAGTAGCTATGTATCAGATGAAATGGGACGTAGTACAGCGGTTAACCGACGAGATTATCGCATCAGGTCAATACTCACTACATCCCGATTATAGAGAACTCTGGCGGGAATCAACCGAAAACGGCGTAGAATCAATTTTTGAGATCCAGGGCAAAGGCACTACGCCTGCCCGGGGAGTACAGGGCTACTTTGAAAGTCAGGGTGCCCGTGGTGACGGCGGCTGGGGCTGGGGTTTCAATACACCCAGCGAAGACCTGGATAAAGCATACGAAACCGGCGATACGCGGAGAGCTGGTACCATTATTCAACGCGGTACTACGTTGTGGGACGGTCAGGTCGTTAATGCACAAGCCGAAAATCCACGCTATAATTTTAAAGCGTACATCAGCCGCACGAAAGAAACCTACAACGGCGAAAACTGGGAAACTAACAAGAATATCCGGGTGCTGCGTTACGCCGAAGTGTTGTTAATGAACGCTGAAGCAGCTAACGAACTGGGTCAGTCGGCCAAAGCGCTGGCGTCGCTGAATCTGGTTCGGGCGCGGGCACGCGGAGGAGTTACTACCGTATTGCCCAATGTAACGACAACTGTACAAGCCGACTTACGTAACGCCATCTGGCGTGAGCGACGGGTTGAACTAGGAATGGAACACGATCGCTGGTTCGACCTCGTGCGGCAAGGACGGGCGGCCACGGTTATGAAAGCGCACGGCAAGAATTTCGTTGCAGGTAAACATGAATTGTTTCCCATTCCGCAAACGCAGATTCAGTTAACAGGTGGTGCCCTAACGCAAAATCCTGGTTATTAATCGCTAAAATTCCTACGAGATGAAAGCAACGGTTTCTCACTGATTCTGTGAAAACGCCGTTGCTTTTATTTTCTCCATGATTCAAAGATTGTTGCGCTAAAACGTATCATGAACCAACGGTTAATTTTTCTTTCATTCCTCGGTTCGCTTTGGCTTATAGCCTGTCAGCCGAAACCTATTATCTCATCTTCCTCGCCCAAAGTGCTGACTGCGTCTGACAATACGTTTCTGGACAGTCTGCAACGCGATACGTTCCGGTATTTCTGGGAAACAACCAACACCCAAAACGGCCTTGTTCCTGACCGTGCTCCAACGCCTTCTTTTGCCAGTATTGCCGCCGTAGGATTTGGTCTTACGTCTTATCTGGTAGGCGTTGAGCGAGGTTATATTACCCGTGAACAGGCCGCCGATCGTACGTCAAAAACACTACGTTTCTTTGCGCAGGCTCCACAGTCGGATCAGGCAACGGGCGTGGCGGGTTACAAAGGCTTTTTCTACCATTTTCTGGATATGAAAACCGGAGAGCGCTTCAAACAGGTTGAGCTATCGACTATCGATACGGCTTTGCTACTGGGAGGAGTTCTGAGCGCTCAGACGTATTTTGATAAAAACTCACCTGCCGAAACCGAGATCCGACAACTAGCTGAGCAGATTTATGGGCGCGTTGACTGGGCCTGGATTCGTCCGCGTAAGCCGTTCGTATCGATGGGCTGGCATCCCGAAAAAGGATTTATCGAAGCCGACTGGAAAGGCTACAACGAAGCTATGCTCTTGTACGTACTGGCGCTGGCATCGCCCACGCACCCAATTGAAGCCGATGCCTGGGACGCTTGGACAAAAAGTTACGACTGGAATATGTTTCAGGGCCAACAACACGTCAATTTCGATCCGCTTTTTGGCCATCAGTATTCACATATCTGGATTGATTTCCGGGGCATTAAGGACAAATACATGCAGCAAAAAGGCTTCGACTATGCTGAAAATTCCCGACGGGCTACCTACGCCAATTGGGCGTACTGCGTACAAAATCCGGGGCGATGGCAGGACTACGGTAAAACGATCTGGGGACTTACAGCCTGCGATGGCCCAAAAGACACGACCGTAGCCGGGCGTCAGTTTTTCTCCTATCGCGCCCGGGGAGCGGCCTCTACGCAAATCGTCGATGATGGGACGATTGCCCCAACGGCAGCTGGTGGCTCGATGGCTTTTGCACCCGAAATCTGTTTACCCGCTTTACAGGCCATGAAAACGAAATACGGGGATAAACTCTACGGTCAATATGGATTTGTGGACGCCTTTAATCCTACGTATCGGTATCCTTCAGAAAACACCAATATCCCAACTACATCCGGCTGGTTCGATAAAGATTATCTCGGCATCGATCAGGGCCCGATTTTGTTAATGGCAGAGAACCTACGTACTAATTTCGTCTGGAATCTGATGAAACGTAATCCGCACATTCAGAATGGTTTGAA
>NZ_JBMDWV010000376.1:0-6310 GCF_048594605.1 Spirosoma sp. | reverse complement strand
AAAGGCTTCACCGGTTAAATAAACCTCACGAATGGAATCGGTAAAAAAGGTTTTGTATTGAAGCATTGCTCCGCGCGACAGGGTTATACGGCTATTATCCGGAAGTTTTATGATCATAGAGTCTGCCGTATTGTTTGAAACCTGCGTCAATTCGCCCGATAGTACGCCGTACGTATTACGGCTTATTGATACCAGGTTTGTTTCCTCATGCTGAATCTGCCACACCGTTAGTCCACCAATTAATAACAGCATGGCGGCTGCCGCTCTGACCCATTGCCGCTGCCATAAGGGAACGACCCGAACCGGCTGGTTAATTGACATCTGAAGGTTTTGCCAGATA
This sequence comes from Spirosoma sp., assembly GCF_048594605.1. Classification (GTDB taxonomy): domain Bacteria; phylum Bacteroidota; class Bacteroidia; order Cytophagales; family Spirosomataceae; genus Spirosoma. The sequence goes on along the minus strand of NZ_JBMDWV010000376.1, from coordinate 5,970 downwards.
TCTTCCGCATCCTGTTCATTAATAGCTATATGGGTAGCTGCGCTTACTTTCAGTACAATCTGTTTAGCCTGATTGATTGTTTCCTCCTGAAAAGGGTACGTTTCCTGGAGAACAGACCAAAAGTGATTACTCGCCGGGTCTGGATACTTAACCCACCGAATAAACTCTCCGTCCTGAACGAAGTCGTCGAGATCATATGTAGCGTATTTCTCAAGCATATCGTATAGCAACCAACTGTCTAAATGGAGCTTTTAGACGTTTGTACTCAAAATGACCTAAAAATATTTTTAATTATTATTGATATGGTTAAATACAAGCAGGAAAAGCCAGCCAGCAAACTCAAAGAATTCTTTTAGCTGACAAATCGATCGGTGAATAAGATTACGTACCGACTGGTTGTTGATATGCATCACTGAAGCTATTTCGTCAAGAGAGAAATCGTGGAAATAGCGAAGCTGAATTACTTCCTGCTGGCGTTTAGAAAGTCGGTCGATGGCTTTTCGAAGCGCTTTGATCTGATCGTCAGAATCTTCCTGTTCGATAATGGTATGCTCTAGTGGTAAATCGCTAAAAACCTTATCCAGCATTTGCTCCACATCCGGCCAGGCCACCGTAGACAAGCCTTTGTTATTTTGAATAATTCGGTTACGTAGCGATCGGAAAAGATAGAAGCGGATATTATCCGTGTCGGAAAGGTTTTCGCGATGAAGCCATAAATGCAGGAACAGATCGTGAATACAGTCTTTAACGAGTTGCTGGTTGCAGGAAACCCGATAACCATACCTCAGCAGATCTTTTATGTTGCGGTTATAGATACAGGAAAATGCCATCCTGTCTCCTGTCCGGAAAGATGCCCATAGTTCGTTATCAGATAATGATTGCACGGGACGAATTTTTTAGAGCAAACCAATAGGGACTTCCAAAGGCAACTGAAAAATTTCTATCAACTCTTCTAACGAAAGATATAGGTCGGCATATCTTACTTATGGAAGCTGTTTAAACTTTCCGCTGCGGCCTGTTTTTGTGCAGGCTGATGCTGGAGAGAGTTATAAAATGAAGACTTGTCTGCTTTCTGATCGGAAAGCCAGATCGCACCAGCAATGCTTCTTTACCGGTTTCGCTGGTATGATTACGAAACAAAGCAGTTGAAAACTCCATCCAGCTTAACAAGGGTGCTAGTCAATCAGAACGTAATGGGTTTATTTTCAGGTATGTATCCAGATAAAGAACAGGGAAATTGCTACGTTGCGGAGGAGAGAATAACAGGGATACAATTTGTTGAGTATACCATTTCCTAAATTGATCGATTTATTAAGTAATGAGCATTAGTCAACACTTCTTGTTTTGTGTTTATTGTATTTTGCATTAGTAAATTCTAATAAAATAATAAATATCAAAATTTTTATAGAGTTTTTCGGGTAGGCTTCGCCTTTTTAATTGGGATTAATTCGTACTTTCACAACACCCTATCTACTAATAGATTATAATTTATTTTACTTTTATTTTATCCAGGATAAATACAAAAAACGACTACCATGTCATCACAACTAAACCGCCGGGACTGGCTTCGTGTCAGTAGCCTCCTGACGGCCGGTCTTGGTCTGAGCCGGTTTACTCTTGCTGAAGCTGCCCGGCCTGAATTGGCCCGGCCGAACGCTCCTTTTGTTACGGCGTTTACAAATGAGTTTTCGTTTGCTGATGATCCGTTCGCCAAAATGCCAAAACTGAAGGCGCGCTTACTGGCCAATGAGAATCCGCTCGGTATTGCACAAAGCGCCAAAGAGGCAATTGTTAAAGCTACAGAGATTGGTAACCGATACGCCTGGATGGAGTTTGCACAGTTGAAAAGCCTGATTGCGCCCGACGAAGGAGTGAAGCCCGAAAATATTATGATGTCGCCCGGATCGTCGGATATTCTGATGGCTGCCGCCGAACATTATGCCAAAGAGGGCGGTACGATTCTGACTAGTGCGATGACCTATGATGATTTGCTCCAGCGAGCTCAGAAGTTCGGCGCGAAAATCAAGGCTTTACCCATGACGAAAGAGTACAAATACGATCTGCCTGCCATTAAAGCCGCTATTACGCCCGATGTGAAGCTGGTTTATATCGTCAACCCAAATAACCCGACCGGCACCATCGTCCCTACGGCTGAACTGGAAGCGTTCTGTCGGGAAGTTGCGCCCAAAGTTCCTGTCTTTATCGACGAAGCGTACATTGACTTCTATGAACCGGCTGAGCGGCCAAAACTGGGCAAACTTGTTGCGGAGGGTATGAATCTGATACTGGCGCGCACGTTCTCAAAAATTCATGGTTTTGCCGGTCTGCGTTTGGGCTACGCCATTGCCCAACCCGACGTACTGAAAACGCTTCACGCCTATACGAATGGTGAATTTGCGGTAAGTATCACTACGTTGATGGCCGGTATCGCCAGTTACAAAGACATCGACTGGCAAAACCATTGCCGCGCCGAGAACGCCAAAGCTCGTACGTACACAACAAAGGCGCTAACCGACCTGGGTTATGAAATAATACCATCCGCAGCCAATTTTATTCTGTTCCCGATCCGTATGAAAACCAAGACATTTGAAGGACAAATGTTTGCGCAGGGAATTGGCATTCAGACGCGCGATTTCAATGGGCAACCCTATTGTCGGGTTAGCATCGGTACAATGGATGAGATGGCCATATTTATCGATGGGTTTAAAAAAGTAGTGGGGTAAAAGAAGTCAGCCGTCACTAGTCAATAATTAGTAGTAGCCAACAAAATCAGTTTGGCGCCTGCTCCTGTTGGCTCACGACTAACGACTGTTAACTTTTCTATGACGCGAAGAGACTTCATCAATTCGACGAGTGCCAGTTGTGCCAGCCTGTTAGCCTGGGGAATGTTGCCTGCTGCTCCGGCATCGGCGTTCGACTTACCCGCCAATGGACGTAACACGGAGGGTAAAGCCCGAAAAGTAATTATTTTAGGAGCGGGTTTGGCCGGTATGACCGCTGCTTACGAACTTGGAAAACTAGGTTACGATTGTACCGTATTGGAAGCCCGGTCCCGCTCGGGTGGGCGTGTCTGGACAGTTCGGGGCGGAACGCAGGAAACCGAATTAAACGGTGGCGCTGCCCAAACCTGTTCGTTTGCCAATGGCCTGTATTTCAACGGAGGAGCCGCCCGGATTCCGCACCATCACCAGATAACGCTTCAATATTGTCGTGAACTGGGTGTACCGCTGGAGATTTTCAATGGAGCCAACGAATCAGCGTTTCTTTACAACGATGGGGGAAACGGGGATCTGGCGAATAAACGAATGCGGATCAGCGATTATCACAACGATATGCGCGGCTATACGTCCGAACTCCTCGCCAAAGCACTCGATCAATCGTCGCTCGATCAGCAACTAACCAAAGAAGACATAGAGAAACTGATCGATTTTCTGAAAAATGAAGGCGATCTGAACACGGCTCATCTCTACAAAGGCACGAACCGGCGCGGTTACAAGAGTAAAAGCGATCCCGGTGCCGGAAATGCGCCGGGTACGTTGACTGATCCGTATGGACTTGCCGATCTGCTACGTTCAGGCTTTATGCAGCCGGTGTTTTATAACGTCGGTGATTATGCGTACGAGCAGCAAACGACGTTGCTACAGCCCGTTGGCGGCATGGATGCTATCCCGAAAGCGCTGGAAAAAAAGCTGGCGGGTAAAATCATTTTCAGTGCACCGGTTACTGAATTGCGTAAAACTGAAAATGGCGTTCGGATTGTATACCAAAAAGCGGGTAAACCGGTTGAGATTACGGGCGAATTTTGTGTTTGTACGTTGCCGTTACCCATTCTGAAAGGAATTGAATCGGATTTGTCGGGTACGGTAAAACGAGCCGCTGATTTTATTCCGTACATGAAAACGGGTAAAATCGGACTCCAGTTTAAACGGCGTTTCTGGGAAGAAGATGATGGTATTTACGGCGGCATTTCGCGTACAAATATGGATATTAATCAGATTTGGTATCCGTCGTTTGGCTTGCAGGGACCGAAAGGCGTTCTGATTGGTTATTATAATTTTTACAGCCGGGCCGAAGCGGTAGGAGCTATGTCAGTTGCTGAGCGTGAGAAACTGGCCATGACACAAGGCGCTAAAATCCATCCGCAGTATCCATCAGAATTCGAAAATTCGTTCTCGCTGGCCTGGCATCGCATTCCGTTCAGTGGTGGTGGCTGGGCCGTTTATGACGATGCAACGCGCAAAAAATATTACCCGGCCCTGCTTGAACCCGACGACAACATTTACTTTGCGGGTGAACACACTACGTATCTGACGGCCTGGATGGCAGGCGCTTTTACTTCGGCCCGACGTACCGTAGAATCAATTCACGCCCGTGTTGGCGAATACACCAGAAAGTAAAGACCGAATCATTTGAAACAGACGCTATTAATCCAATGAAAAACAACCTGCTCTCTCTTTTGCTTTTCCTGTGTTGCGCGGTTGCAACACAATTTTTCAGCCAGCGTGTCTGGGCGCAAACAGCCACCGCAACGGGAATGACCGGCGACCAGTGGAAGGCGATCAAGGCTATTAAAATTGCTAACCTCGATAAAGATACGTATTTCAAATCGAGCGGTTTTATTCTGGACCGTTACGAAGAGCGCCCGGCCTATGTGTTCACATACAGCGATGGTGTTACGCGCAAAATTTATCTCTACAAAGTATTTGCTGCTGAAGATACCAAAGACCTCGGGCTACTGGCGATCTACAAAAACGAGAAATCAGGTGAGGTAAAACCGTTTGTTATTCCGGGAGCAAATGCCGATCGGAAAGCCTGGGACGCTTACATTGATGAACTCAAATACGTTGGTGAGAAAGAACCCGGCCTGATGTCGACGCTAACGTTTGTTCTCTCGCGCGAAATGGCTGGTTTGATGGCTGGTGGTGGCGCTAAAGCGGAAGAAAGTGGCGACAAGAAAAAAGAAGAATACAACTTCTGTTTCGCGGCTGATGCTTCAGTAACGCTGGCTGATGGTACGTCGAAAAGCATTAGTGACGTAACCCCAAACGACGTAGTGATGAGCTACGACGCCAAAACAAAAACGCTTGTGCCAACCAACGTAACGCGCGTGGATACACACGAAGGCAACTTTACGCTGGCTGGTGTATGGCTAACGCCAATGCAAGAGCTTACGGCCGATACGCGCCCAATCCTGACAAAGCCCATGCTAGTTGAAGCAACCGCCAATCACCCCGTCCTGACCGCTACGGGTCGGAAGCCCCTGGGCAACGTAGCAGCCGGGGAGATTCTACTACGTTACGATGCGGCCACACGACAGGTTGTTACGTATAAAGTTGTTAAAACTGAATCCGTTATACGCTCTGTCAATAAGGTCTACAATTTGGCTACCAAATCAGGTACGTATCTGGTTGGCGACGTAGTGGTGCTGGATAAGTAAATTTGATAGTTGGTTCTATCGGTACGGGTATAAAGCTGGCCTTTTCAACCAGCTTTATACCCGTTTCTTTTGTAGAGACGCAAAGTATTGCGTCTCTACGGTTAACAAATGACTCTACGTTGCTTTTTGCCTCTAAAACCTGTATGCTTGCATACTATTTTTACAGACAAAACAATGGCCGAAGCTTTCATTTACGACGCTGTTCGGACACCCCGTGGACGAGGTAAAAGTGATGGTTCCTTGCACGATGTACAGCCGATTCAACTGCTCACCAGCGTTCTTCGTGAACTACACGACCGCAGCCAGTTTGATACGTCGCTCATCGACGACGTAATTATGGGTTGTGTTACGCCGATTGGCGAACAAGGCGCCGATATTGCCCGAACGGCTGCTCTCGAAGCCGGGTATGCCGAGTCGGTGGCAGGGGTTCAATTGAACCGCTTTTGCTCATCAGGGCTCGAAGCGATCAACATAGCGGCTGCTTATGTCATGTCGGGGCAGGTCGATGCGGTTGTAGCCGGTGGGGTAGAGTC
>NZ_JBMDWV010000375.1:0-29095 GCF_048594605.1 Spirosoma sp. | reverse complement strand
AACGAACATGCCCGTGTTATAATCGACCGGCTTTTTGGCGTATCCAATATAAACCACCCGTCCCGTGTAAGCCACCTCATCGACGGCAGCCCGGTACGTAGCCGGATTCCCGACCGCTTCGATCACTACGTCGGGACCGTCCCCATTGGTGATGGCCATCAGGGCCTCATGCAGATCGACCTGTGTGGTATTGATGGTATGGGCAGCCCCGGCAAGTTTCGCTGTGCGCATCTTGGCGTCGTCGATGTCGATGGCAATCACCTCGGCGCCCCGATGAACCGCAGCCGCTACGGCCCCCATGCCCACGATCCCGCAGCCGATCACCGCTACTTTTTCACCCGCAGCCACTCTACCCCGGCTCACGGCATGAAAACCGACTGTCAGTGGCTCGACCAGGGCTAGTTCCCGAACGGATAAAAGAGCCGAACTGTGCAGCTTTTGCCAGGGAACGCTAATCAGGTGAGTCATCGCGCCGGGTCGGCGGACGCCCATTGTTTTGTTATCCTGGCAGGCGTTCGGCCGCCCTCTTCGACAGGAAAGGCAAACGCCACAATTCAGATACGGGTTCAGCGTAACACGCATACCGGGCTGGAAATGACCCGGCACCAGGTTGCCAGTTTCCAACACTGTGGCCCCCACTTCGTGGCCCAATACGTTCGGGTATTCCTGTAATTCAAACAGCCCCCTGAACCCATTGAGATCTCCCCCGCAGAATCCGACGCTGCTAACCCGTAACAGTACGTCCTCCTGCCCGGGTGTGGGAATGTCAATATCACGTATTTCGGTTTTTCCGGGCTCCACCAGCACCAGTGCAGGTTGTTTATTCATGTTGCCTGTTTGATTTAGGGATATTATTTTCCGGCTTTCCCTCAAACCACATCTGATTTTTTACCGGAGCGATCAGGGTATCAATGCGCTGAAGCAACTCATCGGGAATCTGTATCTGAAGCGCTCGTAGATTCTGTTCGACCTGCCGCTGCTCCGACATGCCCACGATGGTGGTCGCAATCACCGGGTGCTGCACGGCATAGTTCAACGCTACGTCGCTCAGCGCCAGTCCGTATTCATTACAAAGGGCGATTAGTTTGGGCTGTATATCTTTCACAGCCTGAGGGGAACTTTGCCAGGGGGGAATCGGGGCGTCCGACAGAATCCGCTGCATGAGAGGAGCAGCATTCATCAGCCCAAACCCTTTATCGATCGATAGGGGCACCAGTTCGTCGTTGATTTCGTCGTCCAGCAACGTATAGTGGCCCCAGGACAAGACCGTATCGACGTTCACGTGTCGGGCTATCTGGGCCAGATACCGTACCGGCAATCCCGAAAAACCGACGTACCGCGCTTTTCCCATTTCTTTAACTTTAAGAGCGGCCGGAATAGCCTGGGTCAAGACCTGCTGCCGGTCGCCAAACTCAATGTCGTGAACGGTCAGCAGATCCACATAATCCACCTGTAACCGCTCCAGCGACTCGTCGATGCTTCGCAGCACACGTTCGTAAGAAAAATCGAAGATGCCATTTCCGTACCGGCAACATTTAGTGGCTACAAAAACGGAATCACGTTTATTCTTTAGCGCTTTCCCCAACCGTGTTTCGGCCAGTGTGTCTCCATAAAACGGGGCTACATCAAATAAATTAATGCCCTGATCGATGGCAGTATGCACTGCGCGTATGCTTTCGGCCTCCGTTACGTCGTTGAACACGTTTCCTAAAGGCGATGCGCCAAAGCTCAGTTGTGATACGTTCAGGTCGGTTTTTCCTAATTGGCGATACTGCATTGATTATATTTTGTAGACAAAATACGTAATGGTGGCCAGTATGATCGATAATACGTCAGAAACAAGCAAAATGATTCTCCAGCTACTTTACTAGAAAATACCCCTACCTGAAATTTCTACTAGTCAGGAGTTTTTCATAAACCCTGAATCACCAATCAGAAAGGTTACGGACAGCCGTCACTGCGAGCCAGCAAAAGAAACTTTCCAAAGCGGACAATCATAAGCCAAACCGTTAGCTTGATTTGACCAAATCATCTACTGTTTAACTAATAGGCAGGTCATTCTCAATCGAAAGCTGTCAAAACGGTGTAGTAAGAAAGGCTTTTCACAGTAGGTGCGGTTCAGGATAGATGGACTACGAAATAGGTAAGGTGATGATAAATTCGGTACCCTGACCTTCGGTACTTTCTACCGTCAATGTCCCACCATGTCCTTTCGTGATGATATCGTAGCTCAGAGAAAGCCCCAGTCCGGTTCCCTCGCCCACAGGTTTGGTGGTAAAAAAAGGGTGAAAGATCTTCTCCCGGATCGTTTCAGGAATACCAATGCCATTATCCTGAATACGAATCTGAACCGCTTGTTCAGTTCCCTCAGTGGGATTAGACGAGCGGTGACGCAGCAATTTGGCCGAGCCATCCACCTGCTCAGGGGAAGCCTTTATCAGCGCCGTACTTACCCGAACTACAGGTGAATATATATCCCCCGCCAGACCACCCTGTCGGTGTGCGTGTGCGGCTTTAGCCCGCTCAGCTACGGCATAAAAAGCATTGCTATACAGATTTAACAGCACCCGTCCTATCTCCTGGGGTACTACGTCTATTCGTCCCAGGTTGGCGTCAAAGCTGGTCACGAGTTCACAGTTAAACCGAAACGACGGGCCGGCCGATTCGGTTATTCCGCCCTTGGTCTTATCTTTCGCTCTCATGCCATGATAGGCAAGTTTGAGGTATTCTTCGGCCAGCGCATTCAAGTGGATCGGGCGTTTCTCCCCCGATTCGGTGCGGCTGTGTTCCAACATATCCTTGACGATACTACTAGCCCGGTTACCGTGGCGATGGATCTTCCTGAGGTTATTGGTCAGATCGCTTAAGATTTCTTCGGCAAAATCTTTTTCGTTGTCTGGTAATTTCTGGAAGGGTCCCTCCTTTAGTTCAGTCAAGAGTTCCGTGCTCACCTGGGAGAAATTGTTGACAAAATTAAGCGGGTTCTGAATCTCGTGAGCAATGCCAGCAGTCAATTCGCCCAGGCTAGCCAGTTTCTCTTTCTGAATCAATTGTTGCTGGGTTTTTTGCAAATCTTCCAGCGTCGATTCCAGATGGTCGCGCTGGGTTACTATCTCTTCTTTCTGCTGTTGCACCTCTCTGGTACGCTGGGCTACATGGGCTTCCAGCAACTGATTCTTCTGACGCAGGGCCTTAGATCGGTATTGCATAAACGCCCATAGGCTGCCCCCTGCCAGCCCCGCATAGAGCAGGTAGGCCCACCAGGTTCGCCACCAGGGAGGCCGAACGACGATGCGGAGGCTGATGCCTTTTTCATTCCAGACCCCGTCGGCATTGGCGGCTTTGACCCGAAAGGTGTATGTACCCGGACGCAGATCGTTGTAACGCGCCTGACGAGTAATACCGCTAAACACCCAGTCTTTATCAATAGGGGTTAATCGATAAGCATATTGAGACTCTTTATCCCGATCGTATAGCAACGCAGAAAAATGAAAGGTCAGCTCATTCTGGTTATGGAGTAGGGTAAGTTGTCTGATACCGGAAATATGAATTGGATTTCGCCCGGTTCGGAACGTAGCAGAATGTCCCCCAACCACCAAATCAGTCAACACAATTGCTGGCGGAACAGGATTAGTGGTTATCTGGTCCGGGGAAAAGGCATTGGTTCCTTTAGCACCACTAATGTATATGATCCCGTCACTTGTTTTAGATGAATGATTGATGACTCCGTCGGGTAGTCCGTTCGCTGAGGTATACCGGATAAAACGACCAGTTTTAGGGTCGAATCGCGAGAGTCCGTTGTTAGTTCCTATCCAAAGCTTTCCTCCATGATCACGTTGAATGGTGAGGGCCGAATTACTGGACAGTCCGTTAGCCGCATTGTAGGATTTTAGAATACGGCCCTTGTTATCAAGCAGTAAAAGACCAAATATATTATCGCCTACCCAAAAGAGACCTGTCTTAGTAGCCGGCAGTATGTCCCGCACACTTAAGGGGCCATTGAGATTATCCCGGTAGGTTTGAAACTTTCCGGTAAGGGTATTTAAAACTTGCACACCACCAGAACCCAGCCCAATCCATAGCTGCTTCCGGGCATCTTCCCGTAGTACAGTAATAGCGTTATCCGATAATCCGGTAAATTCTCGCTTACGGACTAACCCGGCTATGTCTATAGCCTCCGTGGCATTGAGCCGATAGAGTTGAATCCCCCATAGTTCAGGGTGTTTGGGTGGACCACTATTCCAGTTACCATAGGCATAATCATCATCAGATTTATAGCGCAGTCGATAACGGCCTGCAACTAATCGTATCGGCTTAATTTGACTGCGAACTTGTCCGTCCAGACCATCAGCCCGGCTGCCTGTTTGTGTGGCTTGCCATACTACGTTGCCCTGGGCGTCTTCAATCCAGCCATAATCATACTTGACGGTAGATCGCCATTCGCCCCCAACGATTACCAGCAGATCCGTGGTCTGAAGAAGCGTGAAAGGCACGACCCTGTCGATCGCATTGCCGGGATGCAGAATACTCGCTACGTACCGTTGTTTGGTGGTTAATTGTCCGATTCGTCTGTATAAATCGGGAACGTAACTGGTATCGGCCTTGTAATAGTGCGTGAATGTTTGCCGGTCAACATCGAAGTGGTCCAGCCCATTGTCAGTACCTAGCCAAAGGGTACCATCCGAAGCGGGTAACAAGCAGGTAATCGTATTCACCAGTAAACTATTCACCTTGGCTGGATTCTTGGAAAAGTGGGTGAAGGTACCCCGTTGCCGATCCATTAAATTCAAGCCACTGGCCTGCGTCGCCACCCAAAGTCGCCCCCGGTTGTCTTCGGCTATGGCTGTTACCTTGCCGCGTCCGAGGGAATGGGGATCTTCCTTGTTATACCGGTAATGAGTAGAAGCGCCTGTTTTTTTGTCTACTTTATCCAGCCCCTTATCCGTGGAAAGCCACAAAACTGAAGGATCAGATGGAGCCTCATACACCGAATAAATAGTCGAAGATTGGCTTTTGTTTCCAGCAAGCGGACTATTGGACAACAAGGGGAATTTGGCCAGTCTACTTTGTTTATTCAGACCAGAATTCAGACTGCCTACCCAAATAAGACCGGTACGGTCGACCAGAAACGAATGGATACTCTCTGCGTGCAACGCACCGGCCTCATCAGGCCTGCTTTGGTAGCTAATAAATTGATTCAGTCGCTGACTGTAGCAATTTAGCCCACTCGAGGTCAGAAACCATAGATCGCCATTATCTCTTTCACAAAGAACTCTGGCCAGAGCGGGCGTGGTCGGGTCATTGAATTTCGACGTCAGATGCTCGAAGGTTCCTGTTTTCGGGTCCAGCCGGTCCATTCCCTGCAGGGTTGGCACCCAGATCATCCCATTTCGGCTTTGATACACCCCATTCAGGGAATCGGATTGGATGCTGTGAGCGTCTTGCGGATTGTTTTTGAACTGAGTCAGTTGCCCTGTTCGGGGGTTTAGTCGAAACAGTCCTTTTCCGGCAGCAAACGACGAGAGGTATAAATTGTTCTGCTTGTCTTCCGCTATAAACGTAATTTTAGCGAAGTCCGCTGCAAGCTGGGGCGTCGTACGCGGTTTGAAGCGAATGAATCGGTTGGAGCCAGGATCGAGCCAATGGAGCGTATTGGTCGTTTCGCCAGTGGTCGTCACCCATACCTTGCCGGTTCTATCTTCCAGAAAGGCAAAACTGACCAGGCCATCCACCGTGTTGTAATAAATAGAATTGGCGGCTAAACTACGGTTGTTAGCAGGCTCATGACGGAAATAAGTCCAGGTTCTGGTTTTGGGGGTTAACCGATCCAGTAGCCAGCTATTCTGTATCTGCCGAATTGTCCAGATATGTCCTTGTTTATCCTCATGAATAAAGCGCGTAGACTCGTTTGTATCGTTTATCCGGGGACTGTTCCGAGGATATTCGATAAAACGCTGGGTCGTTCGTTCAAATCGAAACAGTCGTTCGCAGCCCACCCAGATGTCGCCGTTATGATCCTCACATAACGACTGGATGTGTCGGCCTTTGAGACTGAATTTATTACGGGCGTTATATTGGTAAACGACCATGGTTGTGCCGTCATACCGAACCAGTCCATTCTGGGTGCCCAGCCACATAAAGCCCAGATGATCCTGAAGCATACAGGTTACCGAGTTTTCGGGTAAGCCATCGACTACGGTTATGTGTTCGAAACGGATACGCGGGGAGGTCGAGGGCAGAGATTGGGCAGGAACTACACTCATGCTTGCTACATACAATAGCAGGAAAGAGAGCAAACGGAAAGGCATCATACTGACTGGGTAGAATGAGGAAGGTTTCAGTAAATGTAAATTTAGCAGCTGATTTCTACAACGATAGACGCTGATTGGGAGATTCCAGCCTCAGTATTCAGGTTATAACACATACTTCCAAGTGCGAGGGGCACGTAGAACGCATACCTTCATCTGGCAGTTGATCACCATCAAAAATAAACAGAGACTACGGGGTTTATATGCTATAAAAACGGTTCCTTCCTGAGATGAAAAAGGATTCAGCCTGAGACTTACTTACCGACCTGAACAATGAGCAAACTAATTGAAATTAACGGAAACGCTGTAAACGACATTGCCTCCTTTTATGAGGAGATCAACCGGGTGTTTATGAAAGGAGAAAGCTGGAGGATCGGCCCTAGCCTCGACGCGTTTAATGATTTACTTTATGGGAGCTACGGGGCCCTTCAGGACGCCCAATCGGTTGACCTTGTCTGGCACCATATGGAGCATAGCCGGAAGGCGTTGGGCTATCAAACAACCCGCGCTTACTATCTGGAAAAGCTGGTGTCTGGCTCGCCCTACAATAAAAGCCTGTTTGCAGAAAAGCTAAAAGCGCTGGAGAGGGGCACCGGGGAAACGTATTTTGACAATATTATGGCCATTCTTGCCGAGCACCCAACCATTAGGGTAATTAGTGGGTGAAGTTTCTTGCAGGAAACAGATTTTCGAGTTCGTTATATTTTCGAGTTCGTTGAAAGATATCGATTAGGCCTTTTCATCAGGGGGAGTATTATCATTGAAGATTATTTCTTGGTACGTAAGCAAGTCTGTTGTACAAGGCACTTTTGCCGCAATGTGTTGACTATTATACCAAAGAAAAGAGCCAGAACGAATCCGGCTCTTTTCTTTGGTGTCATAAAATTGACTAATGAAATTTTACAATTACCGCTATCTTTTTATGTACACTTTTTGGCGTTCGGTATTTCCGTTTTCCAGCGAAATGCTTAGAATGTAAAGTCCCTCCGGCAAACTTTTAACCTCAATTCCAGCGGCCAGCGTAGACGGCTTCTCAACCAGTACCACACGTCCCGATAAATCAAGGATTTGGGCTCCAATAATATTAAATCCAGATGAGTTTTTAATAAATATCTGATCGGATGCCGGATTAGGATACGACACTATGTGAACTTTCTTTGCCTTTTCAAAAGCAACCGCTTTGATCGAACTGTAGGCAAAGGTTCCGTCTATGTCAACCATTCTGAGTCGGTAGTAATTGGTGCCCGCATAAGGCCCGTTGTCAACATACTGATAGTTGGCAAGCCCTGTATGATTTCCCTTAGCATGAACGTTGGCAACGTCAACCCAGGATTTTGCATCAGCACTTTTTTGAACCTCGAAATAACTGCTGTTCAGTTCCTCGGTTGTTTCCCAGGTTAGAATGGCCAGGTTATCCCCTTCTTTGGTAATCTCGAACCTGGTGAGCTTCACGGGCAAAGGCCCCTCTGGTTCCTTTATAAACATACCCGCATCAATAGTATTGTTTACCTCTCCGTCATTTAGGTATATAACGTGACTATACCCTGATGCTCCGGCATCGCTATCGAAGAAATCCTGAAAGGACGGCCTGGGCGCATCCACCGGGCTGAAGGTATAACCTATAGGCAAATAAAACCTTATCCGAAAGATATATGGACTTAAGCCGCCAAATGAATAGTTTCCATTGCTGTCGGTAAATTTTACAGTTGTTGGCAGCATGGGCGTAGAAGGAGTAGACCAGTTCGCTGGGTCTGCCAGTTGTGACGGCGTGGGTGAGGGCGGGCCAATATAGAATTCCAGGTCGACTTGCACGCCAGCTATACCTGCCTCTCCAGGATCCTGTAAACCATTCTCATTGGTATCATTCCACACCCTGTCGCCAATTGTACCAGGGTTTTGAGCCCATGCGGAATTTGGTCCGGTAAGGAGTGACAACAACAGTAGCAATGCGCTGAAAGAGAGAGGCTTTATGCACATTTTTGTTGCAGACACAAACGACACAGCGAAGAATTGGGCGTTGTGGATTATTTTGGTAAAAGATTTCTTCATATTCTAAAATTTGATAAAGATGAGCCTCATCGAAAACTTCGACCACTATGAGACGACAGGTATGGTTGATTGTCATCAAAATTTTATTCTTTTTATCGTATAATTGGCTGCAACGACCAATGTGGTACTAAAAATGATTCCTACTCATCTGTTGAGTTAGCCAGTTAATGCAGAACGCCAGCAGTCGATGGGTCAACCGTCTGAGGAGTATCTCGCCATCACTACGTTATAAAATCAAACGCATCCGCTCTTATTGACAAAATTGTTCCACGCCATGCTCCATCTGTTATACCGGGTCATTCTACTCAGTAGCCTTCCTGGTCTACCCCTTCAATGGGTATTCGCTCAGCAACCCTCGCTGGCCCCTGCACAATCGGAAGCCCAACGGCTTGAACAGGGAAAACCAGTGGCTAGTAACCTGAGGACTGGTCAGAAGCATACCTACCAGCTTAAACATTTTCAGGGCGTTACGCTCAATCAGCGGGGCATCGACGTAGTGGTACGGCTATTCGGACCGAATGAATCTAACGTGTTCGAGGTCGATTCGCCAAACGGCGACCAGGGCGACGAGCCTATTGCATTTCAAGCCAAAAGCACCGCAACGTATCGACTTGAGATTAGTTCGCTTGAAAAAGACGCTCAGCCAGGGCGTTATGAAATCAAAAATGACGAAATGCTTTCGGCGCAAACCTATGCTGTTCAGGCGGCTCAGCCACTTCGCAAACAGCAGGCAGTAATCGGCTGGTTGAAGGAGAATGCTATTCCGTTAAAAACGGTTGAGGCAGGCAGTGATTTTGCGGATTTGCAGCCACTCAAACAAACACTTGAGAATATTCGCTACATTGGTCTGGGCGAAGCAACGCACGGCACCCGCGAATTTTTTCAGGTCAAACACCGGCTGCTCGAATTTCTGGTGCGCGAAATGAATTACCGCGTGTTTGCAATCGAAGGCAGTTATGCCGCTCTGCAACTCATCAACGACTACGTAACGGGTAAGATGGACGATGGCGCAAAAGCCCTCGACAGTCAGGGATTCTGGACCTGGAACACCGAAGAAATCCGAGCAATGATGGACTGGGCGCGGCAGTATAATACGAGCGTTTCGCCGGATCAGCGCGTAAAATTCGTTGGATTCGATATTCAGTTCAATCAGCCCGGTAAAGACAAATTACTGGATTACCTCAGTCGGGTAGTTCCGGAACGACTTGACTCAACCAGAGCCTTTTTCAGAACAAATCTCGACTCGCTTAATTCTGTACTGAGTACGCCCGAGCAGCAGAAAATCATGCAGGAGACGCTCAGAAATTTACAGATCAGGTATAACGACCTGTACTCTTTTCTGGAGTTAAACAGCCCACTACTCGTCTTGAAATCCAGTCAGGCCGAGTACGATCAGATGCGTGAATATAGCCGCGTATTAATGCAGTACGTAGATTCCTACAGTCGTCAGACGTCGGTTGGTGTATCTGCCCGGGACGTGTACATGGCCGACAATTTCCGGCGACTGATGGATCGCGAACCGCCTGGAACAAAAGCGGTTATCTGGGCGCACAATGGCCATATTGCTACGGACAATGCTGGTTTTTTCATGCCAACTGGCGCCTACTTACGACAGTTTTACGGTGATGCTTACTACGCGCTTGGCTTTAGCTTCAACCAAGGTTCGTTTCAGGCAAGGGAGGCTCAACCCAAAGATCCCGCCAACCGAATGCTTATGGCTTTCACGTCGAAGCCCGCGCCAGAAGGTTCGATAGACTGGTATCTGGCACAAACGGGTCTAAAAAACTTCATCGTTGATCTTCGCTCAACAAAAAAGAATGCCGACATCAACAACTGGCTTACAAAACCCGCCCCAATGCGTAGTATTGGTTCAATTTATACCACTGGTGCAGAACCGTTTTTTTTCCAGTCAGTCGTTATCGGTCGGCGTTTCGACGGACTTTTGTTTATCGATTCCACCACGCGCGCACGACCCAATCCATCGGTCAGAAACGTAGCACGCTGATACGTAACAACTATTCACACGAATAGCCTTAAACCCGAATTAATGTCACTACGTAACGGCCTGATTTGTGCGCAGAGCGCTGCTGCCAGAGGTGCCCTCCCAGCGATTATTATACTCACCATTATGTTATCAGGTTCTGGCTACGCACAGGACACAACCCGACCATGGCGTCGTCCGAACGTACTGAAAACAAATCTTCTGGCACCAATTTCTGTATTTTATGAACGAGCTTTGTCTCGGCAATTTGCGATTCAGACCAGTTTTCGCTGGTGGGGATTCGGTGGCGCCGACGATGAACATTTTGTGAATGCCACCGTTGAAGGGCGGTTCTATTTTGACAAACTCGCCAGTATAATGGAACTAGCTCATCCCACAGGCTTTTACATCAGTCCGTACCTAAAAGCCCGATCGCTACGCTACGTCAACAAAATCGGAACCGGCCCCGGCAATCCCCCTGCTCTGGACGAGGTCAAAATCCGATCAATTGGTTTTGGATTAACCTTTGGATATCAGTGGGTTTTCAAGCGAGGGCTTGTACTGGACGCATTCTTTGGCGGAGGAGGAATGCCCCCCGCCCTGAGTCATTACCAACATACCATGCGATACAGCCCTGTTACGTCGGAGGTTGGCTACGACTACCGCAGCATGGACCTTCGCGCTGGTGTAAATCTGGGTTATGCCTTTTGATTGCGTTTGTCTGATAATACGTTGTCAACTAATCGTCCAGCGCCTGATAAACCAGCACGTCAAATTTCTTGTCAAGCTCCCCACCGTAGGTAGTGCCTAACATTTGTTTCATCAGCACCACGCAGATTTTTTCTTTGGGATCGGCAAAATAATGCGTGCTAAACGCGCCACCCCACGAAAACGTACCAATACTGTTGAGATCATGCGAATGGCCTTTTTCGTTAATCACTTCGAATCCTAAACTGAAATAGCTGTTCGGATTCGGAAACAACGTACCGGTTTGGTTTGTGTTCGTAAACAGCTCTACGCCTTTCTGGCTTAGAAATCGTTTGCCGTTATAAACGCCATTATTGAGCAGCATTTGCAGAAAAATTGCGTAGTCATATGCTGTGCTGGAGAGTCCGCCCCCACCCGAGAAATACGCTTTCGCGCCCCTGACGGGATAATCAGGATCAGCCGCCAACCCTCGATTCGCTCCCAGCTTTACTAGTTTTTTCTCTTCCTTATTTTCCGAATAGAGTGGCACCAGCCGATCTTTTTTCGAGTCAGGCAAATAAAAATACGTATCCTTCATACCCAGCGGTCCGAAAATATGATTCTGGAAATACTGGTCAAGCGGCTCGCCCGATACGACCTCCACCAGATAGCCCAGTACGTCGATGCTAAGGCCATAGGTCCACTTCTCGCCGGGCTGATGGTTCAGCGGCAGTTTGGCCAATGTTTTTACTAAGTCGCCAATTTTAACATTCTGGGTTGTAAAAGCATCAATGATTCCGGCTTTTGTGTAAATGGCCCGCATTTTAGGGTCACTGGCAATTACGTTGTAATTAATTCCCGATGTGTGAGACAACAGATGACGTATTGAAATTTCCCGCTTGGCCGGCACAGTCGAATACGTACTATCTTTTTCGTTGAATTTATCGAGCACAACGGGTTTGGCAAATTCAGGGATGTACCTGCTGATAGGGTCATCGAGCATGATCTTACCTTCTTCGTGCAGCATCATGACGGCCAGCGACGTAATGGCTTTGGTCATCGACGCAATCCGAAAAATAGCATCCCTGGCCATTGGCTTATTGGCTTCCAGGTCCGACTTGCCAAACGCTTTGTAATACGCGATTTTACCGTTCCGCACCACAATGGCGGCCACTCCCGGAAAAGCTCCCTTGTCGATATAGGATTGAATCAGGCCATCAATCCGGTTAAGTCGTTCGGGATAAAAACCGACGGATTCCGGAGAAGCCGTAGTGAGTAGCGGCTGATTCTGTCTGGTATCCGTTTGAGCACGTAGTGATAAAGTCGTTACGGCCAGCAGGATAAGTGCACGTAGTAAAGGTCGAAAAAGCATAGAAGTAGGTTTTGGAGGATGTAGGGTATAGAATGCAAAATAGAAGATAATCAGCAAGCCGCCACATATCCTACACAATATATCCTACATCATACATCATTCAGTTATCGACATCCCGAACTACCGGCCGGTTGTCGTTTATACGTTTTTCGTAAGTCATCCGAAATCGGCTCAGATCGGGGACGTATCTTCGCTTACGGCTCAACTCGTATTGATAAATTGTCTGGCCGAGTTGATACATAAACGGCTGCCCGACGGTATCGAATTCGTATTTATCGTCGTTTAAAATTCCGTCGCTGTTTACATACAAAGTGGCAGCCAGCATGTATTCGACCTTATTTTTAAAATCCACTACGTAAGAAGCATCGGTCAGAAAACCGTACGCCCAGCCCACCTTATTAAATACCCGTACACGGTCGGGCATCTGGTGATGCAGGCTATCCATGAAAAAGAATTTTACGTAGGCGTCGTAGTATTGCTTAGCGTCGTATTTGGGGTAATTTGTTTCGCCTGGATACTGTGAAAGGTACTGGTACAGAAACCGATAATCGGCGGGCGTCAGGTTAAAGCGTTGCCTGTCCGGAACCGACTCTGGAAACATCACCGATTGCAGCATTTGCTGAAAGGCCTCCAGTGGCAGTTTGTTACGTTCGGTGAAATTGAACGGCTCGTGCACCAGGCTGTCGTTTCCCGTCATGTATCCTTTGCCCAGCCTGGCAACCCGCCGAAAATCGAACGGGTCCGGATTATATGCTGCGGGTTGCGCATAAAGCAACGTACCATCCTGTCGAATGAACCGGACAGGGTTCGTGTGCCGATTTTCGTCGGCCGACATCCGCACGAACCGATGCGTAATGCGCGTATCCAGGTAGCCTTTTGCGTGCAGAGATCGGTTGATTTCCTGTTGCCCAACAAACTCGTACATACGGCTGTACGCATCGTTGTCGCTCACTAAAAACGCTTTCTTAATGAAGTGCGCAATGGACGGATAGCCCGTTTCAGAGGTTTCGTCCCGCCATTCTTTCGTTTGTTTGCTGTAAGCGCTGTCGAACTGCATAGCCGTAAACTTCGTTACGTCCGGCTTTTGCATTCGGTTCAGTTTTTCCAGCGAGAGCAAAGCAAGCGGAAGTTTTACGGTTGAGGCCGGGTTGAAATAGTCGGTGCTGTCGACATGGAAATAGTAATGCGTAAACGAAGGCGTATTGTTTTTATCGCGATTTATCTGGGTGTAAATGATTTGCAGCCGGTACGTTTCCGGGTGCCGAATGACTTCCTGAAAAATCGGGCTTTGGTTCCGGGCTAATAATTTCTTTAGAAAGTCGTCTGTTCGGGCTTGTCCAGCGCCAGTTGTCACGAATAAGCATAGCGCAGACAGCGTCTTAACGAACGTAGTAAAAGGGTCCATGGCAACCAAAATACACAAGCGCCAATGGAATTGCAAGCCCTTTAGGCATGCTACGTTCTGCCTGCCATCAGCAGAAAAGCAAACGTCTGCTGGGGACGTAATAGATACATCATCAGCAGACGTCGGATAATGAGTGCGTTGGTTACTGTTTACTACCCACCAGTTTCAGGTGAATATCAATGTTGGGTTGTATTTGACTGTCGGCCGGTAAAGCTGGGTCTGCCGCATACGTAATGCCCCATTTTGTACGGTCGACTTTTAGGGTTGCGTCGACAGTCATTTGGTTATTATTCAAGTCAATTTTTGCCGGAAAACTCACGGGATTCGTTTTTCCCAGCATGGTCAGATTACCCTGTACCTGGTAATTAGCGCCTGCAACGCCTTCCGTGCCTGAGTAAGGCGTAACACTGGTAATGTCGTAAGTCAGGTTTGGGTGAATGGCCATGTTAAAGAAATCCGGGCTTTGCAAATGGTGTACCAGTAGGTGCTTGATCGAATCTGTAGGCAGATTGAAATTAACAATGGACGACACCGGAATAGTAAAGGAACCACCCGTCACTTTCCCTTCGTTAACGATTAGCTGTTCACTTTTTACGCTGATGGCTCCTTCATTGAAATAACCGGTTCGCAAGTATCCCTTCCATTCTGCCACCGATTTGGTATCGTCGAGTTTGTAACTAACGGCTGACGGCACGTTGTGATCGGTCATGCAACTCCATAGTAACGTTGAGAACGCAAATGCACTGAATAGCAATAATTTTTTCATTTGAATTTGGCTAATAAATAATTGAGAGGTTTGATAAATGATTGACTGCCGAACGGCAAAAACCTCAGCAAAAATTGATTAGAAAGGCTTTTCTCAATACGATGAACCAGCCGAACTGGTGTAAAAAATAGTTTAGTTGAGGATTTCGCGAACTGAGTTGCGTAGTCAATCTACATCATTACTGAACGAGCTGCGCTAAAAGTCGCGCAAGCGTTTGACCCGCATCGTCGCACAAGCCCGGGTGTACGGGCGATGTTTGTACAACGGTACTACGTGTTGCCGTAAGCCAGCGAAAACGTTCGGCGATGGGAAGTTTACCAATAGGCCCGCTGTCGGTATGGCCCGCACATATCCGTTCGAAAGCACCAAGTCGGGCTTTCAGTTCGTCCATATCCAGACGACTCGAAAAGGCTTGCAGTCGCCCTTCGTTCAGTGCAGTCAGCGTTTGCAGAAAACGCTGCGCCCGACAGTACACGATGATACCGACGTTGATAAACTCCTGACGTTCGACGCAGGGCACAACACGAATAACGGCGTACTCAAACAAGTGCTTTTCTGGCATCCTTAGCTGCATTAACAAAAATTTCGGAGGAGGCCAGCCGGTCCTCTAAAAACTGAGTATAGATCTGCCGTTGGGCGTCAGTCGATTCTTCGGGTAAGCCATTCATGAGCCATTCGTCCGGAACCAGCGAAACAATCGACGCGATACGTTCGGGAGTCAGTAGCCGGCGAAAATCCGTATCGACCGCATCGAGCTCCGTTGCCCGCGACAGTAATACGTGGTCTTTGATCTGGGTGAAGGGCCGTCGGCTTTGTTCTGGCCAGCCCGGCCCCGTATGATGCACATAGAGCGCGGCCCCGTGATCGATCAGCCAGAGTTCTTTATGCCACATAAGCATATTTGTGTTACGTACCGTGCGATCGACATTCATCACGAACGCATCCAGCCAGACAACCTGTGAAGCGAGCCGGGAATCAATCGTGTTGACGATGGGATCGAACGTAATAGCACCGGACAAATAATGAATACCCAGATTAAGGCCTTCGCTCGCGCGTAGCAAATCCTGAATTTCTTCGTCGGGTTCGGTTCGGCCAAAAGCAGCATCCAGATTGGCGAATACAATTTCCGGTACCTTCAGCCCGAGAGTTCGAGCAATTTCACCGGCAATCAACTCGGCAATGAGCACTTTTGTCCCCTGCCCTGCCCCACGAAACTTCAGTACGTACAGGAAATCATCGTCGGCTTCAACGAGGGCCGGCAACGAGCCACCTTCCCGCAACGGAATAACGTAGCGCGTTACGTCAACGGTTCGGAGTTCTGGCTGGATGATCAATGTCAAATTAGGTTCTGGTCTTTTACTTCCCAACTCAACTGCATTTCCGTTAAGCAGGATTTCAGCCCAAAAGTACGACATGTACCGTTATCGGCCCACACTTCCGAACGACTTACCATCGAGCAAACAGGCGTTCATTTTCAAAACCGAAGCTTCCAGTTCATCGCCAGCTTCTTCCGGGTCAACCACCCATCTGCTCAATTGAACCGAATTTGATTTTGCCAATGACTATTACATGCTACGTTCGTCTTACTAATTCGGACAACACTTACGAACAATACACATGAAAAAAGCACCATTCTTCCTCGATAAGCCGCTCGCTCTGTCAACTGCCCAGGGATGGTCCAGCCTGCTGGCCATCCTTTTGTACGTAGCGATCTTACTGGCAGGCACGCTGTTGGCAAACGCTTTTCAATAACCTAATTCACAATCCGTTCAACCGATTGATATTATGAAAGCTATTGAACTGTGTACGAACCAGCTTGAAGCCATGCACCTGTTTTACATTCGCCGGTTAGGATTACCGTTACTGACTCATTCGGCAACCCATTTCACCATACTAATTGGCTGGACAATGCTGACTTTTCGTCAGACCAACGAATCAACAGCACCCAATCGACTCACAATCAACGTATCAATCAATTTACTTGATGTACTCAGCCATTACGTATGCACGGCGACGAATGTAGATCAACAGGCTATGCCCGAGAAACGCGCTCGCTACGTTCATGATCCTGTCGGTAATCTTCTGGAGTTAAGAGCCAGTGCTTAACCCCGTTTTAAACTGGTTTTATTGGCAGGATAAAGTAAGGATTTTTGCAAAATCGACAGCCCTTGCTTAGCCCAAACTCATGATGGCGCACACTCATACGTAAAGGTCGAGTATTTGTTTACCAGAGCCTGTTACAGGACGTTATCTCCAGCTTCGTATCTGACGAACGAAGCCTGCCACTAACATAACTCCTAATAAAGCCACCCAAAGCCAGACAATGTCAAGTATAACCGTAAGTATTCGTCCGGCGAATGAATAATTCTGCTGTATATAGCTGTACAGGTGGGGAAGAAAAAACCGAAAAACGGATGGAGCTACAAATAGTCCTAGAGCAGGCATAATTGTGTAGCGTTTTTTTATAGGAGAAGGCGTCGTAAGTCTTAATCCATAACTTGATGCAGTGGACAACCATCGCTTTTTAAGAAGCTGTGGTTGTCTACCCCTTGCAGATTTCGTTTGATGATGCAACCATCTGGCCAGCTTCCCGATCAACGTAGCACTTAAAAAACCCAATCCTACACAAAGCACGTCCAGGCCAATGACCAACAATATACCCAGCACAGGATGATTCAGGCGCCAATAGTCGTAGGTCGAAAAGTGCCCAACTCGCATGAGCATAGGAATGACTATTAGCCCTGGAATAAGGGCAATAATGATTAAGTTTTTCATAATAGGGATAAAGCGACAAAGTCATTTGTTACCAAAAATAAATAACAGTAAATAAATGACAATACTCAGAAGATAATATTTGTGAAAAAGCCTATCGAATGGTTTTCGTTTTCACATCCTGAGAGCTGTACTCCTTGGAGATCGAGTAAGCAAAGCCCAGCCCCTTATACATTGTAAAGTATTCTAGAATAGAATGTCAGCTGGTAAGAACCCCAAGCAACCGTAATTCATTTTTGTAGACATAAAATAGACAATACTTACCATTTAGTAAATAAAATAATCAAAATTTCAAAAAATATAAATTTCCTTCACCATTTAGGATTTTATATAGTTAATTTATCAAAACCTCTCTATTAGACAAAAATGATCGATCAAAACGTTGAGCAAGCCGCTGAGCTGCTCAAAACAATTGCCCATCCACTACGTCTTCGGATTCTTCTGACTCTGCTTGAGAAATCCACTTTAAATGTATCGCCATTACAGGAGCATCTCCGGACCGATCAGTCGCTCTTATCTCAACATCTGACTAAGATGAAAAATAGAGGCATACTGGTCAGCAGGCGACAAGGCCATGAGATCTATTATTCCCTGGCTGATCCGTCCCTGATTGATGAGATTAAGCAGCTACTGAACAGAATCGGGTCTACCGACTAAAGGCACTATCAGGCAAACAGATGGCACAAAGCCATCTGACCGAGAATCGGACGGGCGCTGGTTTTTATAGTATTTAGAAGCCGTATTTCATTCTATGGCGGTGATGGTCTAATCGCCCGAAGATTGGCTGGAGCGAAGTTATAAAGCCTGGGTACTAATCACAGTGAGCTAATCAATGGAGACGAAACGGCGGAATTTTACCTGCTAAAACCTGACAGTGAAGCAACTGGATTGTACTTATTGGGAGCTAGTTTCGAGCTCGCCGATCTTACCGCTATGGCAAACACATCGCTCCTGCCAGTCATTTCTGGAAGTTAGTGGACGTAGCGGCTCGCCGGACTAATAAATCGCCGGGAGCATCAAACGCTTCGCAAACGGGTCAGCGTACCGACCGTATTATTCGGTTAACAGTTCGAAAGAAGTTGCGTGTACAGGATATGACGACGTATCATCATAAATGGGCGTGGGGTATCGCTTATTTGGCAACAGTGTGACCAGGTGTCGAATGAACCAGATCACTAACCCTACTCCCAGGACGATGAACAAGAGATTCACCGCCATCAGAAGGACTAGCAGAATAAACGGAACCAGCAAATAGCGGTAGGCACGCACGTTGGTAGAAGAAGGCATCATATGGGTGTGGTTTACGTTCAAATATACAAAATGTTCCTAATGAACAGCTATACTTATAAAAAATAAATGATTAGTGCATTTTCTTTTAATTAATAGAGAATTAGTTGAAAGACAGATTTACTTCAGTCCTCTACAATCGACGTAACGAATATGAAACGCCGGCTCAGGCTGATTGGGGTTTTACGTACGACAATCTACACGTTAGCTCGTCAAAACTCGGTGGTCATTTATCAAACGTCACACATAGGCGGCTAAATAATCGTTTATTCGTACGTATAGATTAGCAAAAAGCTGCCTGTATTTTTTCTCAGATCAAATGACGACGTAACGATCTTTTTAAATTAACAGCTGTGTTTACTATGAAACGAATCCTCTTTTTAACCTTCCTGCTGGCAAGCCTACGAGCCTTTAGTCAGTCGCCTACCGAATCTCAGATAAGCGTATTATCCAAGAAAAAATTTGACTGGATGAGGTCACCCAATTCCGGTCAGTTAGCTTCCCTAATGGATAATAACGTGATACTCCAACTGGCAAATGGCAAAACACAAACCAAAAACGAATTCCTTGATGAGTTGAGAAGTAAACGTTTTGTTGTCAACAGCATCACGATAAGCGAGTCTTTAGTTCACGTTTTTGGTGAAACGGCTATTGTAACCGGGAAACTCGTTGCCACAGTGACCGCTAATAACAAAAATTCTACAATCAATAAAGCTTATACGGAAGTCTATACGCGGCAAAGCGGTCAGTGGAAAATGGTCTTGTTCAGCATTTAGCCCATTGCTCAACAAAGCGATGTTAGTAAAGCGGTTTTATTGAAAAAGTTCGGTTTGTATTGAACCGGGCTTTTTGCTGGACTGTAATTCATACAGCCAAGACCTGCCTTTGTCGTTGCGATTTCTCCCAACGTAGTATCGGCTTCTCGATTAGGCGCCGAATCAGTGCGGATACCAGAAGCAAAAAGAATATATCCAGTGTAATGATCTCCCAACTCTCCAGTTCTTCATTTAACCAGGCCAGCGTCTGTCGTACAGCAAAATCAACCGGGTTATGAGCTAGAAAAATTGAATACGAGATTGACCCCAGAAACAGCGTTGTTTCATTGACGATCCCGCTGATATTCTCAAAGACATAGAGTAGAAATACGCCAAAGCAGATCGCCAGCAGAATGGCATACATCCCCGTCCCAAAAAATCGGGGCCTTTCCCCCATCAGATGGAACAGCGACAATTGAGTCACGTAACAGCCTGCCACCAGCCCCAGTCGCATTGGCGTAGGTCGTTCAGCCTTAAGTTCGTAAAACACGATTCCGGCCAGAAATAACGGAAAGAACTCAACAAGCGTAGCAAACCGGTGAATGCGCATCGGCCAGGCCCCCATACGCTCCGCCCCAAACGCTCCGTAAATAAACAGCAGCAGCAATATAAATGCCCCAATCTGATCAATGCGCCTGAGTTGTTTGGCTAGAAGCAGCACCAGAATAACTGCGTAAAACATCAGCACAACCACCAGTATCCAGTAGACAGCATCAATATTTTTCTGCATTAAGAAGTTTTGCAACATTGTCAGATTGACTAAGTACTGTACGACAAGGGCGGTATCGGCTTCGACGGCGCAGAAAGTCAGCAACAGGATAACGTATAAAGTGACGGCAAACCAGTAAGCGGGATAGAGTCGTGCCAGGCGGCCAGTCATGAAATCCCCGGCATTGGATGTCCTCCTGGCTGTCCGGAAAATGGCGTAGCCGGAAATGATAAAAAACAGTTCAATGCCAATACTCCCAAAGTGGAACAGCGAGGAGACAAAATCGTTCTGATTCATGGTATAGCGAAAAAAAACGACTAGCAGTGCCGCAATACCTCGCAGGGCATCTAATTCAGCAATACGAAAAGGTTTTAACATGAAGGTGTGGAAGTTTACGGCTGGGGCAAGCAATCATTGCATATGAAACAATTGCTACTAAATTAAGTATAAACACCTAGACCCGCATTTAAACCTTTCCGTATTTAATCCATTTTTAATGCCAATTATTGAATAAGATCGAAACCGGGTTAAACGAACAAGTTGTTTGGGCCACTGACTCAGCCTTTATTGAAAATGTGTACGGTTGGCCGAGAACAGGTAACCTTACCGGCCGGCAGTTAAGGTTCCTGTTACGTTAAGTTATTGATAATAAAATCGCGGATCGCCAATTGAAACCCTGTGTCCGTTTCGGGTCGTACTACGTAATAATACCTCTATAGTTGCCGGTCGATTCCGATTTGCGGTGGGGTCAATATATGGCGCCTTTACGGTTACCCCGTTATACGTCATACTACAGGTAGAGGTGCTACAACTAATCGAAAAGTTACCAGGTGTACTGATGGTAAAATAGGATGGGAACGTATTGACAGCCGTTAGAAGCGTTTTCCCGTTAAAGGTTAAATTGGGTCCTCTGCGAATGCGCCAGAGCACTTTGCCCATGTTATCAAGGCCCTGAATCTGATTGTCGTTATTTGTGTCATCAGGCTCACTGCCCTCTACATACGTTAATTTGCCGATGATCCGCCAGTTTGTTTTTACCAAGTCGTTCGTAACCGGGAACGTACTGGTTCCTAGAGGTGTACCTCCCGTTTTTGGATACAATACAAACTCAACATCGCGAACAGATGGATCAAACAGGTAGACATTGGTGCGTGTCGCCCAAACGTTTGCCTTTGTATCGTTTTCGTAATTCTCTGCCGGTTCACGACGGAACCCCGCCGTGTTATCTTGTACCAGACTTGCGTATGGCAACCCTGCAAAAAGCGAAATGTACGCTGGAGCCGCTTTCGCGATGCTTAGTCCCTTAATCGGGATCGTCTGGATTTTGATCGTATTTAAACCCGTTATTTTCCGAAAGGGTGAACCGCCCCGCACGCCCTCGTCATTGTGGCCAAGGTAAAGAACACCCCCTACCGAGGTAAAGGCACCGACCTGCGCATTACCGGCCTGATCAGGCGGATTATAATAAGCCAGTTGCTGCTTATCCATAGCCGCTCCAAACTGGCCAACCATCAACCCATTTTCGTAAACGTGTGTGTATTTATTGGTCTGTGAACCTTTCCAGAACTCACCAAAGTAATTCCAGAAAATATGCCTGCCAACGACCTGAACGAAGCCGCCAGCATTGTTAACCTTGTTGCCAATGTCGAAAAAATGATTGGTCGGATACGGCCCCCTGTAATACGGGTTCGTGGAGGGCATTGTCTGCCATTTCCACGTACTAGCGCCGAATGGAATCAATCCCAGGTGATAACCATAACCCCGCGTACCGTTGCTTTTGTTGTTGGCAAAGCTCACTACGTTGTTTCCCAATTGTCCATAAGATCGGGCAACGGGCTCGCTCGCCACAGGATCGGTTCCTGTAACAGTAGGCAGCGTTGCCATTGTAACCATTTTACCCCATGTCGGATTATCGTTACCATCAAAACCCATCAGGGGCTGTCGTCGCCAGGAGATCGGTTGGTTTATGGCGCTCGTTCCGGTATTGTTCCAGAGTGAACCATCTGCCCGAAGGCTATAAGTAAGATTGGGGAATGTAATGCCTGTGTACCGGATATTGCCCCTATTTACTAGTTCGATAACCTCCAGGGTATTCCTGACCCTGGCCAGCGCGTAGGTGCGTCCGTTTGAGAGTGTTACTACGTTTAGAAGCCTGAAATACTGATTGTCTTTTGCCGCGACGACGTTCCAGAGCCAGTTTCGTTTGGGTTTCCACCAACCAGTCGAATTGTCGTTGCTCGGCGTCTTCGAATAATCGATCGCAAACTCTTCGTAATTGGCAAACGCCCGGCTCGAATCGTTCTGATCGATGCGAAATGAATAATGAAAGCCGGTAAAATCAATGTTATCAATATACTTCCTATTCGAGGCAAAATGCTGGCTTCGTGTGTTGCCCTGATCGCCGACCCAAAAGCTACCGTCGGGCTGCTCAGCGTAAAATGACCAGATAACGACGTTTTTTCCTGTAAACCGTTTCGGATTCTTAAAAATGAACTTGTTATCAAACACATCCGAACTGGTCGCGTAACCACCCTTACTGCCGAAATCGTCCAGATACGCTCCAGTGGCTCGGTTGTAATACCGAACGTTCTGATTAATGCCCGCGTCATTTACCGCAATTCGGTTATCAGATGCCAGACCAATCGCGACAGGTTCGGTTAAGCCTGACAGCGTAAGCGTTGGGCCGGTTAAAGTTCCATCCGGATTGATACTGAATTTTTTGACTGTGCCGTCGGTTATCGCCCAAAGCGTCGAATTGCCGTCGCTTTTTATTTTGCCAGGTGCTGGCATAGCGAAGGAAAACAGCGGTAGCCCTGTCAATTTGCTCGTTACGTTGATCCGGTTTCGGTCATAAAATGCCGTATAGATGTATTTATTCGTAACAGCAATTCCGCGTATGTCCGAGACAGCGGTACCGGACATATCATCCGCAATTATGCTGTTGTATGTTTCCCCATGGACCGTTTTGTAGGACTTTCCTCCGGAAAAAGTAACCTGGGCATCGTCGGATCGGCGCGTAACAACGACGAATGATTTTCGCCCCTGATTCGGATCGACCCCGGCCCAGTAAACATTTTGTTCATCTACGGCCACGGATTTCACATCAATTCCTTTTGCCATTACGTTGATGTTTACGCGAGGTCGAGAAAGGGCAAATTTCGTCTTTGATGAATTGCCTTCGTCATACCCGTTGGCGCAGTACGCATAGTTACCAGCAATCACCATATCCAGAAAGAAGCCTTCCATATGGGTGTGGCTACCGGTTGTGTTATATTGCTCGCTGTTGTTACCAATAACGCCGAGCAATTGGTACTTTACGTTATTGAACAACACCTGAGCATAATAACCGACATCTGGCGCGCTAGTCGTCAGATCATCGAGCTTCCCGTCCCACTCGAGCGTATGTGTTCCCGCCGATAGTTGTTCGTTTCCCCATAACGTACGCACCAACGTACTATCGGAGCTACGAAAGATGCCAGCCGAGGTCTTGCCTGATTCCCTGAGCGTAAATATCGCTTTTGCGGTAGCCTTGGATGCGCTCTGCGTGAG
This sequence comes from Spirosoma sp., assembly GCF_048594605.1. Classification (GTDB taxonomy): domain Bacteria; phylum Bacteroidota; class Bacteroidia; order Cytophagales; family Spirosomataceae; genus Spirosoma. Next base: position 5,395 of record NZ_JBMDWV010000375.1, on the reverse strand, counting down.
CAGTGGAACAATTGCGGTGGAGGAACCATCTGGCTTTACTAATGTCCGGCTCCGGGTTGTCTTTAAGGGAACTGTCAGCGATTGGGCACTCGCGTTGCCTAAGGTTGTTAATAACGTGAGTAGAGCAATTAGAAACGATCTTGTTAACGTACCGAACATGTTGATAGCGCACTTAGCTTAGTTAACCAAAAAAAACGTCTATGTTTCCTGATATGATACGCCAAAGGTAAGCCACTTGACGCACGCCACTCAGTCAGATACGTACCTTCATAGCCAATGGTTGAACCAGCCGATACGGTTGTACCTACTCGAATCGTACTCTAAATCATATGAACGTAGCAGGCTGTGACGAGCGAAGACAGCGCAGAGACAATTTAGTAATCATGGAATAGTCAGGCACTTATTTGCAAAGCCGCCAGCCCGTTATTCATGTTAATCATCCATGATGGCGCTTCAATTATTGCGTTTACCAGCTGGTCGTTCAGAGTTAAACCACAGGGTTTAGTCTGGAACTAATAAAAGTATAAGCCAAGAAATAGATGTTCGGGTTCGTTTGAAGGGTTGGGTCCCTTATAGCTGATTTAGCAATTCCAGATATTGTTGCTGAGCGATCCTGGGCCGAATCAGTTGATTATGGTATTTTTCCAGCAAGAGCTCATACCAGCCTAGTAATCTTGTGCGATAAGGTTCATGCCAGAATGTCATCTTTGCTTTCTTATACCGATGCTCGGTGCTACTAAGAACTTGTTCAAGTTGATGAATTCTTGACTCATTTAGCTTCGCTAGTTGTCTTACCTGATCAATAATCATTTGCCGATGGACTGCATGCCAGTCAATTGGCTGGCTCAACACCAGTTGCCATTCAGAATTATCTGACTGGTGGACTTCTGTAGCGATGTGACTACCAGAAGCTATATCTGATACAGACGAGCAATTAATTCCTCGAATCATTTCAATTATTTGAGCCTGGGAAGCCGAGTCGATTGAATCAATAAAGTGGCTAGCTACCTTGAGGGTATATTGCTCTAAAAGCTTTTCAAAAGATGAGTTATTTGTGTCCACAACTAGCGAGTTTTTAGATTTAATTAATTGAGCACACGTGCAGTAAGCTCAGTTGACCCTACACTGAGCTTACTCTGCTACGAGAGCCCGATACGTGAGTGCCATTTGGTTAAGCCTGTTAATCCGCTCGGTATGAAAAAGTAAAGTTTGGTAATCAGGCGGATTGGCCTGATCAATATCACAGAGAAATTTACTCAATTCCTCCTCCATAGTAGCCAGCAAGCCAGCTATCTCTTCTATACAGCTGTTGCGCAAGCGACTATCTGTCGATAATCTTTTTTGCTCGTTAGCTTTCTTGACGTAGTTACTTAGGGTGGTGTAGTGTTGATGAAGGCTGGCAATGGAGAATGTCCAATTGACCAGAATTCTATCAGGAGTCAGTTCGTAGGATTCGCTGACTTGTTTGAGTCGTTGGGTACCCATACTCTCTTGTTTAACGTTTTAGCTGTTTTTCAAGTCAAAGGTTAAACAAATATCCTTACAATAGTACTAATATCAGCAAAATTTGCACTCAAATAATTCAACTACAAGATAAAGTAGACTAAGAATAGAATTCATACTGGCTCACCAGTCACTCTATATCAGATACGTAATAATTCCTTCCTCAAGCTCATGAAAGTCAATTAAGGAAGGAATCACTACGTATCAGGAAAGCGTAGGCAAACCGAACGAATTGTTCGTCCTCTTACCTCAAAAGTCTTACGGTTACATCAGTACAGGCGAGTGAACGGCCAAGTGAATTTAAAAAATAAAGGGTAATGACCTGATGAATAGGTCATTACCCTTTATTTCAGCAGAGAGGAAGGGATTCGAACCCTCGATACGGTTGCCCGTATACACACTTTCCAGGCGTGCTCCTTCAACCACTCGGACACCTCTCTGTGTTGACTTGCCTTTTTATTTCGTACTACTTATACCCGGTTTTTATTCGGATTCTGGCGGACACGTACTAAAATGGAACGCGAAATACGTAAAAAGGAGGCATTTGTGCAAGTGATGTACTGTACGTAAAGAAACAACCGTGGGGATTACTTTATAATCACTGGGGCTGTTAGAACTTTTACGCTCTCCAACTAACTCCAAAATGCCAACGTTCTACAATGGCGTACGATTAAATTTCGTTAATTGCTAAACCGAATAATTAATTTATATCATTGCATAATGCCAATTTGTACAGCTTATTAGTTACAAGAACCGGCTTAGCCAAAATGTCATGGCCAAAAAATCACTTTTACCTGGGCCCTGGACGATAATATTGATCGTTGCGGGGCTGCTATTTCTATTAACCTTAAAGCTGATCTGGTCTATTGTTTAGACCAGTTTGTAGTGAAGCATTGGCTGCTGTTTTACTACTATATTCTTTCTAAGGTGGTATCCTGATACGATGTTACGTTGTCCTACGCTCACGACGTACCCAACGGATAACTCTCAACGACAACATAATGCAGAACAAGATGAGCCACATCCATCCAATATCCAGTATCGCAACCAGCATAAGCTTCGTAATCGGATAATTTAGCCGTACGTGCCAGTAGAGTCCAGAAAACACATATCGAAAAATCAGTGGAGCAAGCAACAAACCCACTATCAGAACAATAGTATATTTTTTACTCATAGATAGTACTTCACCTGGAAACGTTATTTAAAAAAGAATAAATAGCGACGGTGTATTTTTCAATCTATAATTCATTAACAACATTAAAATACGTTACTAATTCACTCTGCTTACTTTTATAATAAGCAACTCCTTTCACCATTGCTGCATGCAAGGTATGAGCTTCGTTTGAGTATATAACTGGGTTTACTAATTCTATAGCAATACTTAAACTCTTGATCAACTGTTCATATTCTAGTATTCGATCTTCAAGTATCTGTATTTGATTTTGGTGATTGTATTTTGCCTTCTGCTCCTGTTGATTCATATAAAAATATAAGAAGTTCAATTCCCGAATGATATTATTTTACGAGTTGATAAATGAGTATTTTTTCTATCAAAATTTCCCCGAAACTAGTCAACTTTTTATAAATTATAGTAGAATGTCCGATGGCTTCGTTCAGGATTTATTCAACGGTATATAGATCTTTGATAGTTGATGACTGTCTAACAGTCAGCCACTTATTTCAGCGCTAATTCATTTTGCTCTTTTTTCATTACATTAATTTTCAGTCGAAATTGCAACTCACTAACAATCATCATTGATCCCTATAATGGGTAGCAAATTAATTAACTATTTATTGCCAGATCATTAATAAATGAACATACTATTTTTTAAAAAATATGATTGTCCGAAAAAATATATAGTTTCATACCTAACCTGATTATTAGCCAGAACAAGTCGTTCTTTTAAAAATTTAGCTTTACTGATACCACACGACAGAGTAAGTAAAGGAAGTAATTACACAAACAAACGATACAAAGGTGTAATTAAAACAATCGTTTCCAGCATCAGCATATTAAGATAAATACCGTTTAATTAATTTTCGTTATTACAATACAATCTATGGTGACATATTTATTTGACGCGAGTCTAGTGAGTACAATAACCAAAAACAAAATATTAACTCGCTCGCTACAAATGAACTATATAACTACTCCTACAATTCAGGACGTGATGGATAAAGCCAAAATCTTTAAAGATCAGGGATTGAGCCAGGATGAAGCCATCAGACGAGCCATAGCCGCAATCACCTTACTGGATACTCAATCAGATACCACACATACAACTTCCGGCGTTTTCTGGCCGGCTCCGGCTTTGCGATTAAGCTAGACCTATAGGTACTTTTATTATATGTCAACTCAGCTGTTTCGTAGTGACTAGGACTGGCTTATACATTAAAGACCCAATAGAAGCCAGTTACCCAGCTATACTCGATGCATCTGCGAAGAAACGAGTGTGTAGTCGAATGCCGTCGTCGTAAGTAGATCACTATCTTCAAAGAACCTCGATCTATTGACAAAGGCTCCTTTACGTATCTTAATTAAACAGTTTGTACCTCTCCCCTATTGCTTTGCCAAACGCTGCGCGTATATAGGCGGTCGAACGAGTGAACTGTTTAGTTTTCACAAAGTATACGCTCTAGTGTAAGTGACTGACCGTTATAAAAAAACATCTAGCAACACCGCATTCACCGAATGTCCAGAAACTGCAAACCTTAATTGAGATAATTCAGATTCAATATTTTGAAGAAGAATAGCCGTTCGGAGAACCAAGTGAATGAGCAGACTTCACAGCGTGAGTATAAGTGTAGTCTGTTTGTCATTCTGACTTCTGAAACACAGCCATTTGCGGCTCAAACTACTGTGGCCGTACGCTCATATTGCCTTATCTAAGCCGATCCCGTCCGCTCCGATAGCTCCAGAAGCCTGCGTTGGCGTGGCCTTTTTCCTGACTGTGTTGCTCGCGAATTAGCCAGTCTGTTAACATACCTGCTAGCAAGATCAGCCATAGCAAACCAATACTAAAAACGATAAAAGAGGCTGGGCCCAAAAGCGAATGCGTTTGATGTAGTATGCTGGAAGGATATACTGGCCGAAGAATGGATAAGAGGGAAATCCCCCCCAAAACTGGTATTAGGGTATGGCTCTTTTTCATTACTTTATCAGATAGTCGTAAAGTAAACGTTCAGCTAGCGCTAATGTTCCTTTTCAACCAAAATAATTAACTATTCTAACATAATGAACTAACGAATATATAAACGCTGTAGATATATCTATGCCGGATAATTGCCCTGACAGATCATCCGTACGCTGTTATTTTGTGCGAAGATGGCAAAATTGTTAAGACGGGCGAAAACTTCATCATTGAGTTTTATACTGTACAGCCAGAAGAGATCATAGAAAGGTTACTAAAAAAGTTAGACGATAAAAAACCGCCCGACTAGTTTATAGTCGGGCGCTCGCTTACATTTTCTATAGGTTGGCTTGTTCGATACGACTGGATTGTCCGTTCATTACCTATAAACAGGACTTATTTAAGCGTTTTTGTGGGGTTTCAAAGACGACTATCCTTTACGAAATTGTCGGATCGTCCATAAACTTAGCATGATCCCAAACAGAACAACCCACAACCAGACAATATCCAAAACAACTGTAAGCATTGGACCACCCACGGGATGGTACACTGTTACGTTGTCGTAGATTGGCGCAAACGAATACCGAAATAAAGAAGGCGATAGTAAAAGACCTAAGGTTGGAATGATTGTATAACGCCTTTTCATTTTGGTGCAGGTAGCATTTGAAACCTTGACCCTAAATAATCTCAAAAGTCACTAACCACTTGGATATCTTTAGTATATGCACCTGTTTTGTTATAAACTGATCTAGACACTGAAA
>NZ_JBMDWV010000374.1:0-11005 GCF_048594605.1 Spirosoma sp. | reverse complement strand
GGGTTTGAGAACCCGACACCACACTACCACATCACTCTACGTAGCGTTAGCAAATTATCCACTAATGCTACGTATGCTTGTACGGATTTTTGATGAAAGCGATTGCCTGTTTTGGTAGTATGATGGATGGAGTAACGTATCTACTGGATTTATCCCGTGTTTTGCGATAGGTTTACGCATTCACTACGTTGATTGGCTTTCCGCTCAGATACGCTTTCAGGTTGTCAACTGTCATGGCCATTAGTCGCTCGCGGGCTTCTTTCGTTGCCCAGGCAATGTGGGGCGTAATCAAACAATTTTTGGCGGTAAACAATGGATTGTCGGCAGCAGGTGGTTCAACGGACAATACGTCGATGCCGGCCCCAGCAATGACGTCGTTGTTGAGCGCATCGGCCAAATCCTGATCGACCACAATAGGCCCACGAGACGTATTAATCAGGAAAGCCGATGGTTTCATCCGCTGTAGATTCTCTTTATTAATCAAGCCTTGCGTGTCCGGTGTCAGCGGGCAGTGAATACTTACTACGTCCGACTGTTCCAGCAGTTCGGGAACTTCGGCCCAGCGGAAATTCCTGCGGTGCGACTGATCCGTTCGGTGTCGTTTCGAGCCGATGATGTTCATGCCGAAGGCCGTGGCAACATCGCCCACTTTTTCGCCAATACTGCCAAAGCCGATAATGCCGATTGTTTTTTCGGCCAGTTCAACCAGCGGGTAATCCCAGAAACAAAAATCTACAGACCTGGCCCACTTGCCGTTACGTACCGAATCGCTATGGCGCTGAACGTGATGGGTTAGCTCGAGCAACAGGGCAAAGGTCAACTGAACCACCGAAGGCGTACCATAACCTGGTACGTTACTGACAACGACTCCACTCTTTTTTGCTACGTCGGTATCAACAATGTTGTAGCCTGTGGCCAATACACCAACAAACTGTAGCTTAGGCAGTTGCTCCAGTGTATCAGCACGTAAAGGCGTTTTGTTGGTGAAGAGAATCTCGGCATCAGCCGCCCGCTCCACGATCTGGTTGGCTGACGTGCGGTCGTAAACCGTTACGTCTCCTAATTGCTCGACTCCTTCCCACGACAGATCGCCGGGGTTTAGCGTGTAACCATCTAAGACAACAATATTCATATCCGGCAGCGTGAAACTTTTGTTTAAACTGTTTTCCTGCAAAGAAAAACGTCTGAGCGGTTTTCGCTTAAAAGTACTGCGCACTTTATGATAAAAATCTGATTCTGGCAGTTGCTCAATTGGTCTTTCCTTGAGTAGAAAATAGCGGCCAGCTATGGCCTTAGCGGGTGAATTATAAAATGAACGATGCCCGCATGGATACTTTAATTCTTTCAGAGCAAAATTAAGGTTTCTTAATTAAGTATTTGGTTTATAAAATCAGACTTCTGTTGTATTTACATGATTTCTTTTAATAATATGTGTATCTATTCTAATTGAGTTATGTTCATGTTTATCTATATTTACCCCAGTTGCTAAATTGAGTTTAACCGTACTGGTTGTTTAGGTCTTAGTCTCCGGGAAGCCAATACAACGCACCTTTTTGTCTACCATTTTTCAATCAAACACTATGAAATTCAAACAAATTTTACTTGGCATGTCATTTGCCTGCATCGCTACGTATGCGCAGGCACAGGTTAAAGTTGGCGCGAATCCAGGCTCCATTACCACCAACGGTGTGTTGGATGTGGAGGGAACCAGCGGGCAGCATACCGTCATTCTGCAAAATGGGAATATGGGTGTCAATCAGACTATTCCCGCCAATAAATTACACGTCACGGCGATTAGTGATCCGCTACGGTTAGAGGGCTTGCAACTGGGAACGGCGGATGATGATATCCTGGCCGTGGATGCCAATGGAGTCGTTAAAAAAGCGGTTACCGTTTTGCCTCAGGTATATCAGGTCGTCGCTACGGGTCCCGTTGATGTTAGCAAAGCGACCGTTGGCAATGGGACATATACCAACAATAATGTGGACTTGGGGCTATCGCAGACCCTCACCATTCCGGCCAACCGAAATGCGCTTGTAAGCGTATCGTACAGCGTACCCGCAGCTTCTAATGGTAATGTCAGTAACTCCGGTATGAGTACCTACATCGGCGTACGATTCCTCAAGAATGGAACCGAGGAGCCCATCGGTTCCCGGAAAACTACGATTCCGCTTGTAAACTCCACAGGCAGTATTCCCTTTGCTGTGCAGACGATCAGTGGTCAGTATGTGGAAACGGTCAATACGGGGGGCACGCCTGTGACGCTGACATTTGCAGCCAGAGGGTATATTGAACAACTGGTTAATACGACTACACTTGGGTACCGATTCAATATGTACGCAGCGAGTGGGGCAAATTTCAACTGGGGTAAAGCCAGTATGATCATAACAGTCATTTTTATCTGAGGACTCGCTTCCAGGTTGCTGGTGCTACGAGTTCGCCTGATTAGGGGTGAACCGGCCGTCCTGAACCGTCCCGTCTCTTACCCGGTAGCCGAGTGCTCATCTGGGTTAATTCTGCTTTCTACTATCAGTGCCCTTCTGTTCATCTGTTTTTGATGGTCTTACTCTCGGTATCATGAAGAAATCTAATTACCTCATTATTTTCCTGCTGGTTATAGCCGTTATGGGATATGGGCAGGGCAGTCAGATCAACGGGACTACCCAAGTCTACCCGCCGGCCTACTATGGCGCATACGGAACCTTAACGTTTAACACGGGGTATCTCGTTACCCCACGTAACGCTCCCAATAGCAACGTTTATTTTACGACGGGTTCGGCCTCGGCGGGCCAGTCCGATGCGTCGCACGTCAATGGCTACGCAGAGAAAGAAGGCACAACAGCCTTTACGTTTCCCATCGGCGATGGAACCACGCTACGTCCCGCTGGTATTTCGGCTCCGGCATCATCTGCCCGGTTTCAGGCGGCTTACTTCAAAGCTGACCCCGGTGCTGCTACGTTGCCGACGGGTGGGCCGTTTCCAACGGCTAATCGGGGCACCGGCGTTACGGCTGTCAGTCCGGTCGAGTACTGGGATGTCAACGGTAGCGCATCTACGAATCTGACGCTCACCTGGAATGCCGCGAGTAACCTCGCTACGCTGACGGGCAATACGTTGAGCGACCTGATTATTGTGGGCTATAACCCGTCTACCAGTCAATGGGAAAACCTGGGCGCAACCGCCATATCGGGTACATTGTCGGGTTCGGGTAGCATCACGACGTCGGTAGCCGCTTTTGCGCCCAATACCTACACAGCTTATACGTTCGGATCACTTGCGGCTCCGTTGGCTGCCGTTCCGTTTAGTTGCGTAGGGGGCGTGGTGTATCAGGTAGCCGTGCCCACCGGCTCAACTACGTCCGTGCTTTCCAGCTACAACATCACTAGCGGGGTGAGCACCACCATCGCTACGCTGAGCATCAATGTCAACGGAACCGGCTACAACACGGTGGATAACCTGATCTGGGGCGTCAACCCCACCACCGGGCAGGTGGTTAGTATTGATGCCACCGGCTCGGTAGCCAGCTATACCATCCCCAACCTGCCGGTCACAGCGTTCAACACGGGGGAGGTCATCACGGGAGGCTACCTGACACTCTACAGCAACAACGCTGCCAGCTACTACGTCATCGATATCAACCCCGCCCGCCCAGCTACTTACCTGCGACTAGTTGATCCGGCCACCGGCTTTAGTTTGCAGGCCGGGCCCACCTATGGCAAGGCCATCAGTACGCCCATCAACCCGGCTGACTGGGTCTACAATAGTGCCACGGGACTCATTAACGGCATCACCAGCAGTTCAGGGGCCAATCCGCGCCGACTCTTCACGTTGGATCTGGCGACGGGCGTTGTCACGCTGGGGCCCACAGCCAGCGGGGGGGGCATTGACGGGGAGACGTCGGGTTTTGGGGGTCAGTTCATCGACCCATCGGGTTCGTTGTATGCTTTTGCCAACAACCAGGGGCGTTACTATAAGATCAATCAGATTACGGGGGCCGCTACGTTACTTTCCACCACGAGTCCGGCATCGGGTAATGATGGAGCGAGCTGTCCGCTGGTCGAACTCGCTCCGCCCGCTCAGTTTAATTGCGAAGCGGGGATCGCTTATCAGGTAGCAGTGCCGTCAGGAGAAACCACCTCTACACTCTACAGTTATAATGTTGCTACGGGGGTTCAATCTACTGTCGCTCCGCTGGGTGTAAATATTAACGGGGCTGGTTACAGCACAGTGGATAACCTGATCTGGGGCTTTACGCCGACCACGGGGCAGGTGGTACGTATTGACGCTACTGGCTCGACCACCAGCTACACCATCCCTAACCTGCCCACCACGGGCTTCAACACAGGGGAGGTCATCACGGGGGGGTATCTGGTGCTCTATAACTCGAATGGGACCACCTACTACGTCGTGGACATCAACGCATCCCGCCCGGCGACCTACCTGCGGCTGGTCGACCCGGCTACCAGCTTTGGCTTGCAGACGGGCCCCACCTATGGCAAAGCCATCAGCACGCCCATCAACCCGGCCGACTGGGTTTATAACAGTGCCACGAATCTGATCAACGGCATCACCAGCAGTTCAGGGGCCAATCCGCGTCGACTCTTTACGCTAAATCTGGCGACGGGCGTTGTCACGCTGGGGCCCACGGCCAGCGGGGGGGGCATTGAAGGCGAGACGTCGGGTTTTGGGGGTCAGTTCATCGACCCATCGGGTTCGCTGTACGCTTTTGCCAATAACCAGGGGCGTTACTACAAAATCAACCAGAGCACCGGGGTCGCCACGCTGCTCTCTACCACAAGTCCGGCTACGAGTAATGATGGAATCAGTTGCCCATTGGTCAATCTGGCGTTTGCTATCAGTGGTAACGTATTTCTTGATAGTAACGGCCTGACTGATAATACGGTCAACGGAACGGGTACCAATGCGGGCGGGACGCTCAACGCTATTCTTTACGACAATACCACGAATGTCGTGTCCGGAATAATGCCTGTGGCGGCTGATGGTACGTTCAGCTTCGGCGCTTTACCCGGGCATAGCTATACAACCTACATCACTACCAACACCGCTACCATTGGCCAGGCTGCGGTGCCGGTTGTAGTCTTGCCAACCAGCTACTCCAGCACGGGTGAGAACCTGGGAGCTGGCGCCGGTAATGATGGGCAGGTTAATGGCATTCTGTCGATTGGTATAGTCACGGCTGATGTTAGCAATGCGAACTTCGGTATTACAGGCCCTGCCCCTGATCTTACACCGGTGATCTACGCCCGCCCCTCAACCACCTATAATACAACGCCCATCAACGTAGTGGTAGAGGTTTATGAACTGAACAACGTAGCCACTTCAGGGCTTATCACCGTCAAACTTGCCAAGGACACCAAAGTAAGTCTGACTTTTGTTGGAGGAGCCACTTCGGTAGGCAGCAACACGGTACAGAATAGCATCTGGACTTTTGATGGTACCAGCGATCCGGACTTCTACGTGCTGACAACCAATACGGTAATCCCGGCCGGCGATGTTCGTGCGTTTGGTCTGACGGGCAGTTTAACTCCGGGTTCTACGACTGGGACCTTGCCCTTTAGCGTAGTGATTGCACCCAACAGTGGCGGAGAGACCCTGATCACTAATAACAGTGATGCTGACAAGATTGATTTTTTTCAACAGTGATTCTAAAAAGTAATGCTCGAATACCCCGCCACTGGTGGGGTATTCGAGCAAAAAATGTGAACATCTTTTTTCCTTATCCTGCTATACGTTTAGGGAGCTGTGTTTTCTTCCGGGCGATCAATACAACCGAAGAAGCAACGACAGCTAAAAGAATGGCAAGAATCATCAGGTACGTAAAACCTTTCGATACGTCGGTTACGACAGTCGCCTTTTTCGCGTCCAGCATTTCGTAAACGGGAATGATCCATTTGATGACGTAGGCCTGCGCCAACGTAATAAGACAGATGACGGCCAGCATGATAAAACTGTGCTTCACCGTAAATCGGAACAAATCCGACTCTTTCCCGACCAGATCGCCAGCCGCTGCCGCTACCGCAATAGACTGGGGCGAAATCATTTTGCCCACCACGCCACCCGATACGTTAGCCGCCACCGTTACTACCGGATCGACCTGAATCGACTCAGCCGTTGCGTATTGCAGCTTGCAGAACAGGGCATTGGCCGACGTATCGGAGCCGGTTATAAACACGCCCAGCCAGCCCAGAATCGGTGCAAAGAATGGGAACAGTACGCCCGTGTTGGCCAGTACGTCGGCGAGGGTGAGCGTAATGCCGGAGTCGTTGACGATGTAAGCAAAACCCAACACGGCAGCTACGGTCAGAATCGGGAAACGGAGCTGATGCAACGTAGCGCCAAATACAGAAAGCCCTTCCCGATACGTTAACCCAACCATCGGAATGGCAATGAGCGCGGCAACAAAGATGGCGGTTCCGGCGGCTGATAAATAATTGAATTTAAAGATTTTAGCTAACAACGTTCCGTCTGCGTTCTGGATGGCGTTGTGTAATCCCGGAAATTCAAACTGAATCAGCCCGACCGAATTTAGCGCATCTTTAATCGGTTGCATACCCCAGGCAATCACCATGATGGTGAGTACAATAAACGGCGACCAGGCTCGGAGCATTTCCGTGTTTGAATACTGCGTGTCGGTGTTGAACGTAGCAGCGGGTTCGTTGGCAAAACGCCAGATGACTTTCGGTTTCCAGAAACGCAGAAAGATCATCAGACTGATAATGGAACCCAGCCCGGCAAGTATGTCGGGAAGGAAGGGCCCCAGAAAATTGGACGAGAAGTACTGAAGAAAGGCAAACGAAATTCCCGATACCAGCACGGCTGGCCAGATTTCCTGCGCTTTTCGGAAACCAGCGATAATTGAAACGAGATAGAACGGTAATACGACCGACAGGATCGGCAACGTTCGACCGACCATCTGCGAAATCGGCATTTCAGGAATGCCCGACACCTGCGAAGCTACCGTAATAGGAATACCGATGGAGCCGAACGCAACAGGTGCCGTATTGGCAATCAGACAAATGCCCGACGCGTACAACGGATTGAAACCCAGCCCAACCAGCATGGCCGCCGTAATAGCAACCGGAGCGCCGAAGCCAGCGGTCCCTTCCAGGAAAGAGCCAAAGGAAAACGCAATCAGTAGGGCCTGCAACCGCCGATCGGACGTAATGGACGCCATGAAATGTTTGACGATTTCGAACTGACCGCTTTTACCGGTAAGATTGAACAGAAACACGGCCATAATAACCAGCCAGCATATTGGAAACAAACCGTACAGTGCACCGTGAGCCGCCGACAGAAGCGCTAGTTTGATGGGCATACCGTACACAAAAACGGCAATAAGCATGGCAATTCCCGTAGCAATCAGACTTGCCTGGTAGCCTTTCATTTTTCGGATAATCAGTGCCCAGAAAATGAACAGGATCGGCACGGACGCCACCAACACGGATAAAATGATACTGTTAAACGGGTCAATAACTTGTTTCCAGGCCATATTCTGTTTTGTAGGTAGTGAATGTTCACTAGAGACGGTATAGATTATCGTGTTAGGCCAAATCCAGTGCGATAATTTCGTGGTCGAGTATGCGGGGAACGGATACGGTTACTTTTCGACCTTTACTTTCAAATTTAGGCTTTTGATCACTCATAAGTAGTTTTACACCCGTCACTTTTGCGCCCGCCGGAACGTTTATAATCACTTGAGCCTCCACAGGAATTAATTCCCGAAATGGGCCTTTCATCATCATTGGATTGGTCAGATTAACCAGGTGTACCGTCATGGATTTAGCCTGCCGCCATACGTTCACATCAATCACGCCCGGCCCCGTTACGTTGGCAACAGACTCCTCATCAAGCGCCCAATTGATTACGTTACTCAGCAGCTGACCGTGATCCACACTTAATAACTGCCAGAAAGAACGGTCCAGGTCGCCGGGTATGTAAGCTACTCGCCCTTTTCCCACTTGTCGCAGATACAGTTCGCGGGTATCCGTTGTGCTCACTCGTGGATACACGTCTTCCATAGGCAAATCCGGATACGTTGGGATAAGCGTAACGGGGCTTGGGAACGTAGCCGTCGGTTTTACATTCACTTTGTAGACGGAATTTATAATCCGGGGCGTGTCGTCCAGACCCTTCAGAATGAGCTGGGTCTGACTGTTTTGAGCATCCGGGCGTAGTTGCAGATAGCTGTTTCGCATAGGACCTTCCACTTTCTGATCGTACGAAACGCCCAGCAGATTAGCCAATCCAAAATCGTTACGTTGTTTGCCTTCTTCATCGTAGAGTGACGTTTCGAACGTAGCGACCAAACTGCCACCCTTATCAACAAAAGCCTGTAACTGCTTGCACTGGTCGTCGGAAAGGGCTGCGATATTGGGCAGGATCAGCAATTTGAACGACTTCAGGTCGTCGGGTGTAAGCAAACGGTCATTGACCATATCAAACGGAATCCTGCTTTCGACCAGTGCGTGGTACATACCATCCAGGTGGTCAGCGCTTTTCTGTTGCCAGGGTTTGCCTCCGTAATTCCGATCGGTCTGCTCGGAATAAACCAACCCAACCCGGGCCATCGACGCCGTATTCCGTAGGTATTTCTCGTTCTTATGATGCTGTTCATACACATGGGCAACGGAGTCCATCCAGCGTTTATCGTAGATGTCGCCCCCAAATTTCACGAAACAGGGGCGCATGCCATTGGCAATGCCTTCAGCAACCCAGGTCCGGATTTCGGCATCGCTCTGAACCGAATCTTTCCAGCGAAATTCCTCTTCAATACCGACGCTGAAGATTCCGATCAGGGGTTTTAACCCCAACGTAGCGCGGAGTTCTTTGGCCCCTTTTCCGTTTATCCAGGGCGGTATCAAGCCCCGACGAGCCTGCTGGTCAGCAAAAAAAAGATCGGCTTCTTTGCCCGTTACTATTTTGTCCGGGAAGCCATTCGGAATGAAGCGGGAAGCCGACCGTTGCTGACGAATACCTGAATCCCATAAAGCCCACACTTCCCGCAGTCGTTTCATGCGCCAGTCTGCCCACTTTCGATACGTAGCATCTAGTTTATCGGCTTTTTGCGGCAGCTCCAGGTTTGAATATGTTTTGAAATTGCGCTGACAATGTTCGCAGTAACAGATGTCATGACCATGCCAGCGGTTTGAAAAAATACCTTCGGGCTGAAACCGTTCCATGATTTCTTTATTCACCTGGGGCATAAACTCAAAATTGTAGGGTCCCAGCGCACAGGTTACCCACAAATCCGAATTGGCCCAATGGCGACGTTTCTGCCCGTCGGACGTAACGGCAATCCAGTCGGGATGAGCGTCGTATACATTCTGGCGGGCGGCATGAGGATCGGTACGTAGCATAATCTTCATGCCCTGTTTTTTGCAACCTTCTACCAGATAGCCCAACGTATCGGAATTGCCCAGAAAGTCGCTTCGGTGATGCAGCGGAATCTGCGTTGGGTAAAAAGCAACGACGCCCCCGGCACTGAGCAGCGCACCATCGGCATGAATGCGTTTAAAATAGCTGAGCCAGAAATCTGGGTCGTAATGACCGGGGTCTCGTTCCACAAAAGCCAGCTGCGCCCAGCGCATTGGGCCATCGAGCCAGTAGCTTTCGGCTGGTGCCTGCAGATTGGCTGCGGTTGCAGATCCGGTAAGCACGTAGGCTCCCCCAATGACGCCGGTTGTTTTAATAAACACTCGTCTGTTCATACGTAAAGGTATTCGCCATAAAAGCGATCTAATTGAGTCAGGAATAGGCAATTACCAGAACAGAGTGAGTCCTGTTTTCTACTCTTTACGTATCACCGGTGTAGTATCCGTCAGATGGTCAGCTTATAGATTCCTGGCTTTCAACTGCGCAACCGCATAATTGGCTGCACGTGCCGTAAGAGCCATATACGTTAGCGAAGGATTTACGTTGGAAGCGGAGGTCATGCCCGAGCCGTCGGTCACAAATACGTTTTTGCAGGCATGAACCTGATTGAATTTATTCAGAACCGATGTTTTGGGATCTTTGCCCATTCGTGCTGTTCCCATTTCGTGAATGCCTAGTCCCATATGCGCAACAGGATTATCGTAAGCCACTACGTTCTTAAAACCAGCAGCTTCGAGCATTTCGGCCCCATCGTTCATAATGTCTTTGCGCATAGCCAGCTCGTTTTCGCCAAAGTCAGCGTCGAAAACCACCTGCGGAAGTCCCCATTTATCGGTCTGATCGCTACTGAGGTAGAACCGATTCTTCGGATCGGGTAGCACTTCACCAAATCCGCTCAGGCTAATTTTCCAAGGGCCAGGCTGGGTCATTCTTTTTTTGAAATCAGCGCCGAACCCTGGTTCCGTTGCACCCCTCGAAAAATCGGCCCGACTGGCCCCGCCCTGGTAGCCAAATCCCCGGAGGTAGCTACGTTTGTCATTGCCCCAGTTGCGGAAACGCGGAATGTACAAACTGCCCGGCCGGGCGCCGAAGTAATAATCGCTTTCGAACCCATCGATATCGGCCCGCGCGCCAATGGCCAGGTGGTGATCCATCAGGTTGCGGCCCAACTGATCGCTGTCGTTACCGAGTCCGTTCGGAAAACGGGCTGATTTGGAGTTCATCAGGATCGACGTAGAGCCGATGGTACCGGCATTCAAAAAGAAAATTTTGGCGTAAAATTCCCGCACTTCCAGCGTATTCTGATCAATAACGCGAACACCTTTGGCCCGTTGCGTAGTTTCGTCAACTATAATCTCTTTCACAATCGCGTTGTGGACAATTGTGAGCCGATTTGTGTTTCGGGCGGCTGGTAACGTAGCAGCTAACGAGCTAAAGTAGCCACCGTAAGGACAACCTCGCGTACAACGGTTTCGGAACTGGCAGTCGGTACGGCCCACGGCCAGATGCTGGGGTTGCGCTTTGGTCAGGTGGGCAACCCGGCCAATGGTTATTGGTCGGTTAAGCTTCTGAGCCACCGACTTTTTTAGATGAATTTCGGGGGCAGTCATAG
>NZ_JBMDWV010000373.1:0-5344 GCF_048594605.1 Spirosoma sp. | reverse complement strand
TGACGCTGGCCCCAGAAATCCTGACGCCCGAACAGTTTGAAAAAATTAAAGCCCTAAAGCATTCAAACACGCTTCTGTCCTTAGGTCACAGCAATGCTACGTATCAGCAGGCAACGGCCGCTTTTAACGACGGTATTCCGCTAGCTACACATTTATACAACGCTATGCGCGGTTTCGAAAGTCGTGAGCCGGGAATTGTCGGAGCCGTATTTGATCATCCGAGTGTTCGAGCCAGCATTATTGCCGACAGTTATCATTGTAATCCAACCAGCATCCGCATCGCATATCGATTGCTGGGCGAGCGGTTATTTCTGATTTCAGATGCCTTATTCGCCAACCCACCCCGCCCCAATTTTACGTTAGAGCAGTTTATCGTCCATTACGAACCAGACCCGAATGGTCCTGGACGTTACGTCAACAATGAAGGTAATCTGGCGGGATCAGCAATTACGTTAATTGACTGCGTTCACATTGCGGTGGAACAGGCTGGCATCCCGCTTACAAATGCTTTGCGAATGGCTTCGGCCATACCGGCAGAGATTATCGGTCTGGGAGATCAGCTCGGCAAAATCCAGCCGGGTTACGTAGCCAATCTTGTCCAATTAGATAAAACGCTGTCTGTAAAAAACGTCTGGACATCCGGAAAACGGGTCGCCTGATAAAGATTTCAGAGTAAATTTTAAAACGCCTTAGACAAGTAGTCGAACTTGTCTAAGGCGTTTTAAGTATAAATACGCATAAAACCATAAAAAATACTTCAGACAATATAATCAATACAATCATCTATTGCATTATTCAACTAATTTAATATTATATTCTGCAAAATAATTTGATAACATTATTATAGTTGGCATATTTGAAAAAGTACAACAAAATATAGACTCTAAGTGGTGCGCACGATTGTTTTAGAGTTTTAATAAATCATAAAAGTGGTGGCGGGTAAAATAGTCCCGGGTTAAGGTTGCTACCACGAAATTTCAGTATATGTATTAATAGTAATAGCAAGTCGCAAAAAACGACTGTCGGATTTTTTATTGCCCATACTTTTTGAATGCATACACCTGATATTCAACTAATTATTTCCATGAAAGGCTACCTAATCACCAATACGTATTCGGCATGTGGAAGATCTTCGCTCAGTATTGGGCTGTACAGCTCACCAGCTAATACGTATTGAACCATTTCGGAGCATCTACTTGTACAGCTCCTCCCCAGACAGCAGCCTGAATAAGGCTCTATACAACCCGTATAAATCATCAATTAAACGTAAAGGAAACAGCATTACGCACCAACTATCTATTGCCAGCAACCTTGACTGTATTTCTGGCTTTCCAATGACTCATTTCCATTAGCCATTTACCCTTTCGGCTTCCCGGATTCAAAAGGAACCTCAATTTAACTCCCAAAAATTATGAAAAAACAAGTACGTAGTCGTGAGGTATTACCTGTATTACTCACCCTGTTTTTGCTACTGGTTTTAGTGCCTCTGGTCGCAGAGGCTCAATCAAGACGCATTACCGGCAAAGTAACCGCCAGCGCAAACACGGAGGTTCTACAGGGCGTAAACGTATTAATCAAGGGAAATACGCGAAAAGGCGCTATTACAGACAGCCAGGGCATGTTTTCGCTGGAAGCTGCACCCACCGACGTACTGGTCATCAGTTTCATCGGGTTCAAATCGAAAGAAATACCCGTAGGCAGCGAAACCACTATTAACATAACCCTGGACGAAGATGCTACACAGTTGACCGAGTTGATTGTAACTGGCACCCGTAACACCGGACGTACCATTCTGGAAACGCCCGTACCAGTCGATGTCATTTCAATCAAAGATATTATGGGCGAACTACCCCAGATTGATCTGGCGCAGATGCTGGCTTACGTAGCGCCCAGCTTTAATGCTGTTCGGTCGCAGGGCGGAGATCTTGACTCCCACGTCGATCCGGTTCAGTTACGGAATATGGCCCCTAACCAGATTCTTGTTCTGATCAACGGAAAACGCAGACACACGTCGGCTCTGCTCATCACCGGAACCGCCGTTGGTAGCCCATCTACGTCGGTAGATATGCTAACGATACCGGCATCGGCTGTTGATCGGGTCGAGATTCTGAGGGACGGCGCGGCTGCTCAGTACGGTTCAGACGCCGTGGCGGGGGTGGTAAATATCATTCTCAAAAAAGGTACCAACAAACTAACGGGTAGCCTTACGGGCGGTGGGTATCTGAACTCAGGGGGCCAGGCAGGCGCATTAACCAACGCTGGTAAACCTGACGGTTTCAATTATCAGTTTGATGCTAACTACGGTTTCAAAATCGCGGAAAGGGGTTATCTGAATATTTCGGGCCAGATTACCCAGCGACGCCCTACGCTACGTCCCTTCGTGAACGATTGGGGATTTTATGATAATACGTATCTGAGCAACTTACGTACTGATAAACACGGCAATCCAGTCATAACAAACCCTGAGCTGGTAGCGGCACAGGCGGCTGGAAATACAGCTCAGGCGGCAGCCTTACAAACGCAGGACGGGTTAATGAGTGCACGCGGTTTGACAAAGGCAGATTTTGCCGTTTATGCGGGTATGCCAGCCGTTACGCTAGGCAGCGCTTTTTATAATGCCGGCTACGAAATAAATCCTAATACGACTCTTTACAGCTTTGGTGGTGCTTCCTACAAGTTTCTGGAAGGTTACTCCTGCTATTTCCGACGACCCGCGCAAACAGACCGCTTCAATTATCTGCTTTATCCAAACGGTTTCCGGCCTCAGATGACCTCTAATACGTCCGATATCTCAAACACAGTAGGCATAAAAAGTAAGATTGGCGAATTCAGTGTTGACTTCAGTAATACGTTCGGCCGTAATTCCATGCGAATCGGTATGGTCAATACGATGAACGCTTCGCTGGGTTCAAACACCCCGGTGAATATGTACCTGGGTACGCACCAGTTTTCGCAGAACTCAACCAACCTCGACTTCTCGCGCTATTTCAAGGGAATCATGAACGGGCTGAACATTGCCTTCGGTGCCGAAATGCGCATCGAGAATTATAAAATCATGAAAGGCCAGGACGAAAGCTTTGCATATGGCGATGCGGGTGTGCTTACCGTAACAAAGGATGGCGCTCTGATAGGACCTGACGGCAAGCCGCTGGAAGATGCCAGCAGTACACCAATCGTTGACGCGGCCGGAAATCCACTACAGGTATACGCCGGACAGCAGGTGACGGTTAAATCGCTATCGTCAAACTGTCAGTGCTTTGCTGGTTTCGGACCGAAGAACGAACGTAACGAATACCGCACTACCATGGCTGCTTATCTGGACGCTGAACTTGAGCTGACCCGGAAGTTTTTAGTGGCGGCTGCGGTACGTGTGGAAAATTATTCAGACTTCGGGGGCGTATCCATCGGTAAGCTGGCGCTACGTTATTCGATTACGAATAACCTGACCATTCGCGGCTCTATTGCCAGTGGTTTCCGGGCGCCTTCTTTACAGGAACTGAATTATACACATACAGCAACGGCTTTCGTTCCAGATGCAAACGGTATTCCTCAGCCGTTAGACGTAACGACGTACCCAACCAACAGCACAGCGGCACGAGTTCTGGGTATCAAAGGATTACGGCAGGAAAACTCCCGCACGTACGGTCTGGGTCTGACGTATCAGCCAACGCGCGGATTCGAAATTACAGTTGATGCATACCAGATCGACGTAGATAACCGCATTTTCCGAACCAGCTATTTCAACGCTTCCGAAGTTGGCAACAATTACGACGAAGTTATTGGTGGTGGCGAAGCGCAGTTCTTTGTCAACGGCGCTAACGTTCGTTCCAGAGGGCTTGAGTTTGTTGGCAACTACACCTACAACATGGCACGTAACAAAAGCCTGACGTTCACGCTGGCAACAATCTTCAGCAAAAACACCATCCTTACCCGCAAAACGCTGGATCTGAACGTCGAGAACCTTACGCCGGAGCAGGTCGTTGGAAAGTACCTCGGTCGGGATGTAACTGGCCAGTTTGAAACCGGAACACCCCGAACAAAACTGATTGGCTCGGCAACGTACCGGTTCGACAAGTTTAATGTTATGCTGCGGGGTACTTATTTCGGGTCTGTTACCGAGCGCTCGGTCTCTTCCGACGATCAGGGTAACTACTACGATCAGACCTTTTCACCTCAGGCCATTTTCGATCTCAGTGTTGGTTACGACCTGAGCCGTAATGTGAAACTATCGATTGGCGGCAGCAACATTTTTGATAAATATCCGCAAATCCTTCGTCCGGAAAATCAGGGTTTTTACCTGTACTCCAATAATCAGCAAGGCTCTAACGGCGCTTACTATTATGGCCGTATCATGTTCAACTTCTAACTGACCTGTCATGAACCGTTTTTTCAATAAAAGAACCTTTCTGCCCTCGCTGGGCGTTATTCTCACCCTCGTTACGTTACTCAGTGCCTGTGAACAGCAAAAGTATGAACCGAATTTAACGGCAGCTCCCGGCGGTGGAACCGTATCGACTTACAAGGCGTATACGCTATCGTCGGCAACCGGAACGACTGTTTACGGACGAGTTGTTTTTTACAAATACAATTCTTCTGTTACGTTGGTACAGGTGGGTCTTTATAATACCGCTAACGGTACGTCCTATTCCTCGTCCATCTACGAAGGCAAACTTTCGACCGGGTCCAGCACAGCGCTGAAACCGCTGGATACGATTAGTGGGGCAACAGGGGAATTTTCAACCAATAAGTTCTTCACAATCAACGAAGCCGGCTTCTATGATAAATTGAGTACCTACAATGCCAATGTCAGGATCATGTCGGGCACTACGTTAGTGGCCAGTGGCGATATAGGCGCTAATGCATCCCCAATTGTCCAGCAACAATAAAAACTACGCTTATCTTACTATTAACCAGTTAAAGCTTTTCCGCAAAATAGGATTGCTTAATAGCTCCGGATCATTTTCCGGGGCTATTTTTGTAGATAGTCAGCTCGTCGTTGCCGATCATTTCACGGCTCACTAAATCCCCTTGTACGGTGGGCGCTTTTACGCCTTTCCCAAGCATCGCCTGACTTCGAAACACGCGCATTTCATCCCACAGACCCGCATCCAGAAAGGATTTTAATAGGGTAGTTCCCCCTTCAACCAGAACGGATTGAATGCTACGCTGGTGAAGATCCTGCAATACACGATGAAGGGACTGAGCGGCTGCATACGCGACGTTGGGGCGCTCTACTACGTTGACAGTTTCGTTCTGATGATACACAATTGTTGGCTGCGTACCATCGAACAGGTATAAATCTGGCGGAAGCGAAAGATTTCGGTCCAGCACGATACGTATCGGA